>NZ_CP011456.1:3050000-3350000 GCF_001277295.1 Anabaena sp. WA102
AGGATAAATCCCTTGGTTTAGGCTCTTCCCCTTTCGCTCACCACTACTTAGGGAATCTCTAGTTTGATTTCTCTTCCTCCAGCTACTAAGATGTTTCAGTTCGCTGGGTTGGCTCTTTCCTGTCTATATATTCAACAGGTAGTACATAGGGTTGCCCCATTCGGATATTTCCGGCTCTTAGTTTGCTTCCAACTCCCCGGAACATTTCGTCGGTAACCACGTCCTTCTTCGCCTCTGTGTGCCTAGGTATCCACCATTAGCCCTTATTAGCTTGACCACATTTTCTGCTTGTTTGCTTTCACATCCATCTCAATGTCTGTGTCTGCCTGCTTTTTCTCTTTCTCTTATGCAGTTTTCAAGGTTCTGGCTGGAATTTAACCCAGCAGTCAAAAACTATTATCAATAGTTTCAGTTGCTGTTCTTTTTCCAAATGTGGAGGTTAGCGGACTCGAACCGCTGACATCCTGCTTGCAAAGCAGGCGCTCTACCAACTGAGCTAAACCCCCAAAAAGAACTCAAAATTTCTAGTCATGCTTCAAAAATATTTAATTTTGACTTTTGACTTTTGATTTTTGACTTCCTTCAGGTGGGCCATCCTGGACTCGAACCAGGGACCTCACCCTTATCAGGGGTGCGCTCTAACCACCTGAGCTAATAGCCCTTATCGAACCAAACCATAGTTTGAAAGCTTTACTTCAAGTCTGCGACCGACCTAGGTTAGACCAATTTAGTTTCTATTCACAATTTGCATTGCTTTCAATTTCTAAATGGATTAGGTCTCCCTAAAAGGAGGTGATCCAGCCACACCTTCCGGTACGGCTACCTTGTTACGACTTCACCCCAGTCATCAGTCCTACCTTAGGCATCCCCCTCCTTGCGGTTGGGGTAACGACTTCGGGCGTGACCAACTTCCATGGTGTGACGGGCGGTGTGTACAAGGCCCGGGAACGAATTCACTGCAGTATGCTGACCTGCAATTACTAGCGATTCCTCCTTCACGAAGGCGAGTTGCAGCCTTCGATCTGAACTGAGCTACGGTTTATGAGATTCGCATCACATCGCTGTGTAGCTGCCCTTTGTCCGTAGCATTGTAGTACGTGTGTAGCCCAAGACGTAAGGGGCATGCTGACTTGACGTCATCCCCACCTTCCTCCGGTTTGTCACCGGCAGTCTCTCTAGAGTGCCCAACTTAATGCTGGCAACTAAAAACGAGGGTTGCGCTCGTTGCGGGACTTAACCCAACATCTCACGACACGAGCTGACGACAGCCATGCACCACCTGTGTTCACGCTCCCGAAGGCACTTCCATCTTTCAACAGAATTCGTGACATGTCAAGCCTTGGTAAGGTTCTTCGCGTTGCATCGAATTAAACCACATACTCCACCGCTTGTGCGGGCCCCCGTCAATTCCTTTGAGTTTCACAGTTGCCTGCGTACTCCCCAGGCGGGATACTTAACGCGTTAGCTACGGCACAGCTCGGGTCGATACGAGCTACGCCTAGTATCCATCGTTTACGGCTAGGACTACTGGGGTATCTAATCCCATTCGCTCCCCTAGCTTTCGTCCCTCAGTGTCAGTCTTGGCCTAGCAGAGCGCCTTCGCCACCGGTGTTCTTCCTGATATCTACGCATTTCACCGCTACACCAGGAATTCCCTCTGCCCCGACCACACTCTAGCTTTGTAGTTTCCACTGCTTTTATTTGGTTGAGCCAAACTCTTTAACAGCAGACTTACAATGCCACCTGCGGACCCTTTACGCCCAATCATTCCGGATAACGCTTGCATCCTCCGTATTACCGCGGCTGCTGGCACGGAGTTAGCCGATGCTTATTCCTCAGGTACCGTCATTCTGTTCTTCCCTGAGAAAAGAGGTTTACAACCCAAGAGCCTTCCTCCCTCACGCGGTATTGCTCCGTCAGGCTTTCGCCCATTGCGGAAAATTCCCCACTGCTGCCTCCCGTAGGAGTCTGGGCCGTGTCTCAGTCCCAGTGTGGCTGATCATCCTCTCAGACCAGCTACTGATCGTCGCCTTGGTAGGCTCTTACCCCACCAACTAGCTAATCAGACGCAAGCTCTTCTTCAGGCAGCAAGCCTTTCACCTCTCGGCACATTGGGTATTAGCCACCGTTTCCAGTGGTTGTCCCCAACCTGAAGGTAGATTCTTACGCGTTACTCACCCGTCCGCCACTATCTCCGAAAAGACCGTTCGACTTGCATGTGTTAAGCATACCGCCAGCGTTCATCCTGAGCCAGGATCAAACTCTCCATTTTGGTTCGTCTGTTATAAAGCTCTTTCTTAACCGTTTTTACAACCACGGTCAGGTTATTTTCTTTCTCTGACGCAGGGTACTTGTTGTATTCTGGCTTTCAAACTATAATATTTTCAAGGTTCGGTGTGCTGTTCAGTGTTGCCTCTTTTTGGCTGCTCTGTTCGGCACTTATTTAATATATCGAATCTACTCTGGTTTGTCAACTACTTTGGCAAACTTTTTTTCGGTTTGTTTTTTGTTTGCCTGAAAACTGCTCATAATGCTGGGTTTAGTCCACAATAGGTTAGGCATTGTTGACTCAAGGAAGAGTAGATAGTGAATTTTCAGTCAGTAATAGCGATATTGCATCAGTTTTGGGAACAGCATGGGTGCTTGATTGCCCAGCCCTATGATATGGAGAAGGGCGCGGGTACTAAGAATCCCCATACTTTTTTGAGGGCTTTGGGACCTGAACCTTGGTCTGTGGCTTATGTTGAACCTTGTCGTCGTCCGACTGATGGACGTTACGGCGAAAATCCGAATCGGTTTCAGCATTATTATCAATATCAAGTCTTGATTAAGCCGTCACCGGATGATATTCAGGAAATTTATCTGGATTCTTTACGGGCGTTAGGGATTTGTCCTGAAGACCACGATATTCGGTTTGTGGAGGATAATTGGGAAGATGCGACGGTGGGGGCTTGGGGTACTGGCTGGGAAGTGTGGTTAGATGGGATGGAAATTACTCAATTTACATATTTCCAGCAATGTGGTGGTATTGATTGCCGTCCTGTGTCTATTGAGATCACTTATGGTTTGGAGCGATTGGTGATGTACCTTCAGCAAGTGGAGGCAATTACTAAGATTCAGTGGACTGATAACATTACTTATGGTGATGTTCATCTTCAGGGTGAGATTGAACAGTGTACTTATAATTTTGAAGCGTCGAATCCTGAGATGTTGCTGACGCTGTTTGGTTTATATGAGCAAGAGGCTACACAATTAACGGAACGAGGATTGGTTTTACCTAGTTTGGATTATGTGATTAAGTGTTCTCATGCTTTTAATTTGCTTGATGCTAGAGGGGTAATTTCTGTGACGGAACGGACTCGTTACATTACTAGGATTCGGCATTTGGCGAGGAAGGTGGCTCATTTATATGTTGAGCAAAGGGAAAAGTTAGGTTTTCCACTTTTGATGAATACTTTAGAAGATTAATCTTAGGGACTTCCAATTAAAAAAATACCCAAAAATCTCTTGTGGTGCGGGCATCTTGCCCGCTAATCATCAAGGACGGGCAGGATGCCCATCCCACAAAATTGGGTAATTTATTTTTTGGTGTTCCCTTAAGCAATCGGATTTTTATTCAGATTTTTTTCAATACCTTTGATATACATAGGACTCCTATTTGATTTTTGAACAAAACTCGGTACACCTTAATATTCTGGAATCGTCTTGCCTCTTGCCTTTTGCCTTTTGCCTCTTGCCTTCCTAAGTAGAAAAATATGGCTAACGCCGCGCTCCGCTATCAGGAATCAAACCGGATTCCTAGGCTTGGTGCTTTGGCATTTATTTTGATTTATGATGCAGACGAGTGGAATAATTATCTGTCTTAGTTATATTTTGGGTTTGCTGTTTACGGCAATTCCTTGGGGATGGTGACAAGTTCGTAAGAAAATTGGGCGATCGCAAGCTCGTTTATTAGGTGTTCCTGAATGTCCCCTTGTCAGTGCAATGGTTTTGGGTGGTAAAGCCGTTGATTTACCTTATAAGAGACTAGTGGTCTGTCAAGCTTAAAATTGTCTGTATCCAATTTTGGGAATCTTTGATTTGAGAACCGATTAAACACAAAAACAAAATTGACAGGCCACTAGATAATTCTTTTCATTATGGTGCGACGTGGTTAACAATGGAGAAGATGTATTTTTAGTAGTGTAAATTTATGCCTAGAACTCCTAACGAATATGCTGTCTTTTTGCTGTTAGACAATGGACATAGGGAAGAAGTGCGTTTTTCTACCTTTCCAGAATTTCAAAAATGGTATAGCGGCGTATTAACTCCAAAGCAGGATTCAAATGAGTTTATTAACGTACCGATTAAGAATATTCAAGGCGAATATCTAGTGGTGCGTCCGTCCAAGATTGCAGGAATTCGGGTAGAACCTGTTTTTAATTCTAGTATTGAAAGATAAACATGAGAAAAAACCTTACTTTGCTTGCCTTAAGTCTGGGAATTGCCTTTATAAATCCACTTTCCTCAGTTGTAGCTCAAGCTCCTAATTCGCAGCCAGTCACGATACCAGTGACCCCGGAAATACCACCTGTAGTAGTACCAGCCCTCGAACCTATTAATTTAGAAACTGTTTGTACCCCCCAGAATTGCTTAGGTTTAGATGAACAACTTTGGGGTAAACAGGGTGATAAACAAGCATTGCTGACCTCCATAGATAACAGTTTGCGCTATTTGGCAACTAATAAAGCTGTTACAGCCTATCAAAATTACCCAATTAAGGAAATTACCCTTAATCGGGTGCAGCGGAGTTTGCTACGCTTTCGGCAATTGGTTGTGAGTTCTCAGTCGGCGGCTGAACTACAAGCTGCTGTGCGGCGAGAGTTTGTCTTTTACCAGTCTGTAGGCAACGATGGCAAGGGAACTGTTAAGTTTACAGCTTATTATGAGCCTGTGTATGTTGCCAGCCGAGTTAGAACTGCTGTATATAAGTATCCTCTTTATAGTCTGCCGCCAGATTTCCAGAAATGGACAAAACCCCATCCTAAACGGATTGATTTGGAAGGCAAAAATGGGTTGCTGGGGGATAAAAGCAAGTTACGAGGGTTAGAAATTGTCTGGTTTAGTAATCGTCTAGATCCATACATGGTTCAGATCCAAGGTTCTGCCCAAATTAAATTAACTAATGGGCAAAGAACATCTGTTGGTTATGCTGGAGGAACTGATTATGCTTGGACTTCTATCGGTAAAGAACTAGCAAAAGATGGGAAACTGCCACTGAGTGGTTTAACCATGCCTAAGTTAATTACTTATTTTCGCCAAAATCCCAAGGAGTTAAGTAATTATTTACCACGTTGGGAAAGGTTTGTTTTCTTTGCAGAAACCAACGGTACGCCTGCTACAGGTAGTATTGTTGTCCCTGTCACCGCGGAACGTTCCATTGCTACAGATAAGTCTCTCATGCCACCGGGTGCATTAGCCCTAATTATCAATTCATTTCCTTATCCTACTAATGGTGGCAAACTGGAATCTCGTCTAGTTAACCGTTTTGTCTTAGATCAAGACACAGGTAGTGCAATTAAAGGACCAGGAAGAGTTGATTATTTCATGGGTTCTGGTCAATTAGCAGGCGATCGCGCTGGTATTTCTGGCGGCAACGGTTCACTATTCTATTTACTATTAAAAGAATAGGAGTCAGTAAGTAGGGGCGCAGGGCTTGCGCCCTTTGTCAGGAGTAAGAGAAGACAGAAGAAAGAAGTTTCTCCCCAAGTCCCCAGTCCCTAATAAGGTGGATAACTAAATTCATCGTCATCCGCATATACATAAGAATTGGTAACACCAGACGTTTCTACCTTAGAAGCCTCTGGTTTAATTACTTCCTTACCAAATTCTTTGTATTCTTCAAAAGCCTTACAAATAATTTCCGACTCAGGAGAGTCTGAAGCAATCATATAATCTGTTAAAGTGGAAATCGTGGGATGTTTATAATCTACAGTTGAAGCCACCAAAGCAATATTCGGTTCTATTCCTCTTTCTTCAGGTTCAATTATAGGGCAAAAAATCCCATGAGCATGGAATAAAGGACCTTTAGGAGTTAGTGGTTTCTTTTGAAAACCAGCATAAGCTTTTTCCAATTCCCCAGCAAAACCGCCAGTAATTCGCCCTTGTTGATATTCAGCGTAATTTTTCCCAAAACTAGCGCCGGGTGAACCACTCAGAGTTAATTGCAGAGGTGATTGATGCAAAAACTTTTTATCTTCACCGACTAAAAAAATCAAATGGCGAGTATAAATTTTAAATTTAAGTTTATCAGCTAAAAACTCTTCTTTGTAATCTTTGTATGTACCTAATCTAATCTTGGTTTCCCGATCTTGTACCGACAACGGACCACGACGCACTATCACTAATCTAGGAGTAGTAGTAATAAATATTGTTTCTACTTCTCCAGAACTAAATTCATGTTCCACCTGTTGCCAATTATCATCTGGCTGAAATCTAACGGATTGAGCATTATCGCGGCTAATCGCTAAACCATAGCTTTGTAAACCATCTGTACCATACCGAGGATTGATCATTAAACCCCAGGGAATCACTTGGGACGGTGGGGCGTTGAACTTTTCGTCTTCAAAGTCGAACTTAGCAGATGCTTTCATGATTTTAGAATATCAGCGTGTTTAGTTTAATAAGTCTATCGTTTGTACCATATTTTGTACCATCTATCTCCGAGATTAGACACTTTCTGAATTAGATTGTAACAATTTTTGTTTAAATCCATTAATTCATCCCTTCTTATCTGCGTTTATCTGCGTTTATCTGCGTTCAATTATTCTTAATCTCCTACTCTATTTGATATTAGGGCAATTCATCAATTACCCTAACAACTTATCTCAACTACAATGCACCAGCCGCAGTTTTATCAAGAACACCATTACTTAAATGGCCAGTAATATTCATCGCTTGCAGAACTGGATAACCTTGAATCCCATGAGGATAATCAATGACACTCACAGCCCCATTACCTTGACGGAAGTTCCAGAAATTCTCGTTAGATAAACCGAGAATATGACACAACAAGGTTTTATTAGTGGCATCATGGGCGACGACCAATCCTAGTTGTAATTGCTGCGATTGGGCATTTTCGACTATAGTATTCCAATCAGCAACACTGCGTTCTTTTACCTGTGTTAAATTTTCTCCTTGTGGCATTTGCACATTGGCGGGGATTGTGCGCCAACTTTCTAATTCTCCAGGAAATTCTTGCTCAATTTCTGATTCAAATTTGCCTTCCCAAAGTCCGTGACTAATTTCTCTCAAACCAGCAAATAGTTCTAAGTTTAAACTGGCATGATATTTTAAGATAATTTCCGCTGTTTCCTTGGGACGGGACATAGTGCTGCTAACTGCAAAATCAATATTTACGTCTTTGAGAAATTCTGCGGCTTTTGCGGCTTGGTTTCTACCATGATCATTGAGGGGAATATCAATTTGTCCTTGAAATTTACCTTGACGATTCCATTCCGTTTCCCCATGACGGACTAATAATAATCTTACACCTTTGTGACCAGGACGTAGAGAAGGGAAAGTTTCACCCAGATGTTGGGTTTGATTCATAGATTCTAACTGCACAGGTTCGCCTAAACCACCGGCAAAATTCAAAATACTAATACCGCAGTTAGACTGTTGTAAACAATGGTAACGACTGGGGGAAATTCCCAACGCGGTGCTAATTAAGGCACGATTGATGCCATTATGACCCACAATCAGGATAGTTTCCCCTTGGTGTTGGGGGAGAATATCTTGCCAAAATTGCTTGGCTTGGGCGTATAAAACCAGAACTGGGAAATGTTCTTTAGTTCCTGAAGGTTCATCTAAAACCATGCGAAACTCGTGGGGATGTTTTTTCCAGGTGCGGTAATCTTCAGTAAACTTTTCTTGGACTTCACTTGTAGTCATTCCTACCCATAAGGGTAAATCAACTTCTACCAACTGTTCATCAATTTGAATGACAGCAGATTGTGTAGCCAATTGACTGCGGATAATTTCCGCTGTGGATTTAGCTCGCTGGAGGGGACTACTATAAATAGCTTGAAAGGAAATACTACTGAGGGCAATACCAGCTTGACTGGCATCATTTTGACCTTTGGCGGTTAAAGATGAGGCATCAGTACGCCCTTGAATACGTTTTTCTATATTGTAGGTACTTTGACCATGACGCACGATGATCACACGGGTCATTTTTTTTGTTTCCTCTATGCAAAGCCCTAATTTTACTACAAAATGTTCCGACTGGGCGATCGCTCTCCTTGTTGATGATCTTTAAAATACAGACTTAATAATTAATACAGCCTAAATTAATAACTAAGCTGTAATTTTAAACAACATAATTCATCTATTTTAACTAGTTGAATAGGTGGAACTAGAATAGCTGTATTTGCCTCCGGTTCTAGAGCAAAAAATATTCAGAAGGAACAGGAATCAATAGGGAACAGAAAAAACTCATGTTTAGAAACATGAGATTGAAATAATGACACTATTTTTTTGTGCTACGCATCTCAAAAAACATCCTTTTTTGACTGAGATTTAAACTCTGAAACTTTAGTTTCTTATCTATTCCCTGTTCCCTATTCCCTATTCCCTGTTCCCTATTCCCTATTCCCTATTCCCTGTTCCCTCTTTTTGTAAACAATGACTGTCAATCATTACGACTTTATCATCGTTGGTACTGGTGCTGGAGGTGGAACTTTAGCCTACAAATTAGCATCCAGTGGCAAGAAAATTTTAGTTTTAGAACAAGGTAATTTTTTACCTAAAGAAAAAGCTAATTGGGATACTCAAGAAGTTTCTCGGAAAGAACGCTATCGGACTAGTGAACTATGGTATGACAAACACGGGAAAGCTATCAAACCTCTCACACATTATTATGTGGGTGGTAATACTAAATTTTATGGTGGGACTTTGTTTAGATTGCGTGAACGAGATTTTGAAAAGGTTATTCATGAAGATGGGATTTCTCCAGAATGGCCATTAAAATATCAAGATTTCGCTCCCTACTATGACGAAGCCGAAAAACTTTATGATGTACATGGTAAACGAGGTCTTGACCCTACTGAACCGCAGATTAATCAAGAATATCCTTTTTCACCATTGAGTCATGAGCCTTATATTCAAGAAGTCCATGACTCTTTAAAATATCAAGGTTTTCATCCTTTTTATCAACCACTGGCTATCAAACTCAATGAGGTAAATCGGAGTTTAAGTGCTTGTATTCGTTGTCATACTTGTGATGGTTTTCCGTGTTTAATTGATGGTAAAGCTGATGCGGATATCAATTGTGTTCGTCCAGCAATGACTTATGCAAATATCACATTAATAACTGAAGCAAAGGTAGTATGTTTACATACTAGCCCATCGGGTCGAGAAGTGACTGGAGTGGAAGTAGAAATAGGAAATCAACGGCAGATATTTTCTGGGGATATTGTGGTATTAGCTTGTGGTGCAGTTAATTCGGCATTGCTGTTACTGAAATCTGCTAATGAGCAACACCCCAATGGATTAGCTAATAGTTCTCATCTTGTGGGACGCAATTACATGACACATAATTTTGCTGTGGTCATGACTTTAAATACCAAGTTGAATAATACAATTTTTCCGAAAACTTTGGCTTTTACTGATTTTTATTGGGGAAATCAAGATTTTGCTTATCCTATGGGGAGTGTGCAATTACTGGGTGGGGCAAATAAGGATAAAATACTTGCTTATGGTCCGCCTTTGATGCCTAATTTTATAGCTGAGGCTATAGCGAATCATTCCCTATCTTGGTTAGTAATCACAGAGGATTTACCAGATTTTAATAATAGGGTTTTGAGTAGAAATGGGCAGGTTTTCCTGGAATATACTCATAATAATCAAAGGGCTTTTAATAAATTAATTCAGCAATGGATTCAGGTTTTACAATCAATTTCTGTATTTCAATCACCTGGAACTTTACATATTCCTCAAAAAATGGGTTTAAGAGAAGTGACTCATCAATGTGGTACTTGTCGTTTTGGAGAAGATCCCAATAATTCGGTTCTAGATATCAATTGTCGGACTCATGATGTTGATAATCTTTATGTTGTTGATGGGAGCTTTTTTCCTTCTAGTGCTGCGGTAAATCCTTCATTAACTATTATTGCTAATGCTTTGCGGGTGGGAGAACATTTATTGACAAGGATATAGTATTTGTGGTGGGGATGGAATATAATTAAGGGCGGGGAAACCCCTACAGGTCACGGTAAGCATTTTTTCTCAGAATCAGGATGTCCAGGATTAAAGGATGTACAGGATGAAAATAGGGATTTTATCACTAAGTAGGTGAACACAATAAAACCAAACTGTGTAAAGAAATGTAAAATCGCCTAAACCCTCTTCACTCTTGCATGAGTGCCTTTTGCCTTGCCATAACGACAATTTTCAACGCCAACCTACTTAATTACCTATTGGCGATCGCTTGCGTAGCGTAGCCATAGTCGAAGTATCAGCCTTAACTAGATAACTAGCAATTTGAGTTAATAATATTTTTGATTGTTTTAAGAATTTGAAATGTCTAGCGTATCCATAATTAGACAAGTCAACTTTTAAAAGTGTATGATAAAAAAAGTGTTGTGGTGATCTGTCGTTATGGCAAGGCAAGAGGCACTCATGCAAGAGTGAAGAGGGTTTGGGCGATTTTACTTTTCTTTACACAGATTGGTTTTATTGTGTTCACCTACTTAATCTAAAAAGATAATTCTTGAAATAACTCTATCAAAGGCAGACTAAAATTAGGAATAACATCTTCTCCATTAAGACTATCTTCCAATTGCAAAAGCTGTGATGGCTTAGGTTTGCGATAAACTAATACACATTCTTCATCTGGCAAAATTACCCATGCTAAACGAGTTCCGTTTTCAAAATACTCTACTAATTTATGATGAATTTCTTCAAAAGTATTATTAGGAGAAATAATTTCTACAGCTAAATCAGGAGCGCCATCAAAAAAACCTTTGGGTAATCGTTTTAAACCTTGTAACCTTTCCTTAGAAATAAAAGCCAGATCGGGTGATCTTTTGTTACCAGTTTTCATTTTAAAAGCAGTGCTAGAATCACAAGTTATACCGAGTTTATGATCACGCACAAAACCTGTTAAAAAATATCCAAGAGTTAGAGCTAAGTAGCCATGTTCTACACCTGAATTTGCCACTATAATTAGCTCTCCGTCCACATATTCATAAAGATTATCATTTTCCTGCAATAACATAAATTGCTCATCTGTCAAAGCCTGATGATTAGCTAAAGGTTGAATTAATTCTAAATTTGTGATTGCAGCTTGTGTCATTAGATTTAACTCCACAGATGAAACTAATATCAATAATTATACAGCCCTGGCGAATAGAATATGGCTTCGCCACGCTCCGCCAACGCGGCTATACAAACAAAGTCCGCCTGCGCGGATTAAGATTAAATTAAGGTCTTTAACCTGCGAAGGCAGGTTTTGTTTGTGTAGATGCGGTTTCTAACCGCCGATTTCACTATTTATGCACTAATTCTATTGTACTCGTTGATATACTCCTTAACAATTAAACTATTGATATATTTAGAAATTTCTGCATTAATATCAATTTTCTGCTGATTCGTGACATACTGTGTTAAATTGGTCAATGAGTAATCTTATCATCTGTTGACTAAAATAACTCTCATTATAAGATGAGAAGGTTTTAAGATTTAGCTGGAAATACTGTGATAATTAGTCCAAACTCTCATAATTATACCAAAAACAAATCAATTAGCACAGTGCGATGGCGTACCCTACGGGATCTTGCTACGCGGAGCGTCCCGGAGGGAACTAGCACTGCTGCAAGCAGATCGCCTACAATAGTTCTGTAGACAATCGCTTGCATAACTTAGAACTCAAAACAGGCTGAATTTATTTAATATTTTCCTGTAAATACTCGTTCGGCTGGTCCTGTCATGTAAATCCGGTTGTCAAGTTCTGACCACTCGATTTCTAGGGGGCCGCCGGGTAATTCTATGGTAGCGGTGCGATCGCATTTATCGTTCAATACACCCGCTACCAAGGACGCACAAGCACCTGTTCCACAAGCGAGGGTAATTCCAGCACCTCTTTCCCAAACGCGCATTTTCAAATAGTTACGATTGACTATTTCAATAAATTCGGTGTTGGTTTTTTTAGGAAATACGGGATGATTTTCAAATTGGGAACCAATGCTTTCTAAATTAATCGCCGCAACATCTTCCACAAAGGTGATACAGTGGGGATTTCCCATGCTGACACAGGTAACATCCCAAGTTTTCCCGGCTACTTCCAAGGGTTGATTAATGACTTGAAACTCACTAGGTGATAAAGTGGTAGGAATTTCTTCTGCTAATAACCGGGGTTCACCCATATCCACTTTAACTTGACCATCATCAGTGAGTTGGGGGGCAATCACACCTGCTAAGGTATGAATATGATATTTATCTTTTGTCCGGGAAATGCCTTCTAGGTCTGTCAAAAATACCGCTAAACAGCGAATCCCGTTCCCACACATTTCCGGTTCTGAACCATCGGAGTTAAAAATTCGCATGGTGTAGTCAGTGCCATTCTGTCCAGGAAGTGCGAAAATAACACCATCTGCTCCGATCCCAAAATGGCGATCGCACCACTGTACAGCTTTCTCTGGTGTTAATACTGGTGTCAATGAGGAACGGTTATCAATAAGAATAAAATCATTACCGAGTCCGTGATACTTAGTAAATTCGATTGCCATTTTGCCCTAAATGAATTATTAAAGATTCATTCATACTATTAAAAAATTTGTCAGTTGTCAGTTGTCGGTTGTCAGTCGTCAGTTACCAATTACCAATTACCAATTACCAGTATAATATATGGCAACCAATCAATTTGATACTTCCCTACCTAGCATTCGTCAAGTCCAGAAGTGTATTAAAGAAAAATTAACCGTCGAATTTAGATTAATGACTGGTGATTTGATTACAGGTCGCATATTTTGGCAGGATCACAATTGTATCTGTGTTTTTGATGGTAATAATGAGCAAATTATGGTTTGGAAACAGGCGATCGCCTACATGAAACCATTCAGTGATACAGTAGCCTAAACAGGACTAAACCCACAGAATGCCAACAATTTTTAACGCCAACCTACTTAAATCTATATAAAACTGTGTTGCTTCTAGTTGCTTATCGGATTGACTGGATATTATTGCTTTGTCTAATATTTAAATTAACGGTGGAATTTAGCGAGACTAATCAACGTTAAGGATATTTTTACAATGTCTAAAATACGCATCACAGATATACCTGTATTCGCAGACATATCTATTGACCAACAAAAAATTATAGTAGGTGGTACGACTACAGCTATCGGGACAAACCCTGTACCCAATTACATTCCTTTAAACCCAATCATCAATAATTTTCTTACCAGTTTAGATATTAATGCTTTTGACTGGAAACCATACCTAGATAGTGTAGGATTCGACATAAGTTTACCAATGATCACGTGATAATTTTAACGCCTTACAAGGAAGACTGATAAAGGGCGGGGGAACCCCGCCCCTACGGAGGTTTAAATACCCCAGCTTAGTGTTAAAGGACGCTGGGCGAGAACTTGGCTATAAAGCTCTTCTAATTGGGTGATATTATCATTTAAGGTATAGCGTTCTAATACTCGCTTCCTGGCTTTTTCTCCCAACAATGTGGTTAACTCTGGATGATCTTGGCATAGTGGTAATAGGGTCTTTAACTGCGATCGCACACTGCTTGTATTAATCGCTACACCAGCCCCCTTTTCTAAAACTTCCCCGTCTGCACCCACGTCAGTAGCTAAACAAGCTACACCACAGGACATAGCCTCTAATAAAGACAAGGATAATCCCTCTACCAAAGAAGGTAAAATAAATACATCCGCCCCTCGTAAAATTTCGATCCGGCGATTTTCATCGGCGATAAATCCTAACCAGATGATGCCATGTTCTCGACCATAAAATGACTCCAGAGAAGGCTTTAATGGACCATCACCCACAATCAATAATTTGGTATTAACACCCATATCTGATTGCTTCCAAGCCCGCAAGAGAGATTCAACGTTTTTCTCTTGGGCGATTCTCCCTTGATAAACAAACAAACGTTCAGCCCCGAATTCGGCTTTAACATGAGAAACACCGGGAGAATACTTAACAGGATCTACACCATTAGGAATCACAGCAATTTTGCTGTCCCCAACCCCCATACCTGAGAGTAATTCCCGTTGAATTTGGGAAAAGATAATTACCCGATCATAATGATCTAAAAAGGGAGCATAAAGTTGATAAGCTAAAAGCTGGGTACTAGATATTAATTTTGCTCCCTTCCCTGCAAATGGAGTGTGGAAAGTAGCAATGAGGGGCAAATTTAACTCTTCGCAAATTTCTGGTAAAACAAAATCTAAAGTTGATAGAGTCAGAGAAGCGTGGACTATATCTGGTTTAATTTCCCGTAGTGAATCTTTCAAAACCTTAGTTGCTTTGAAAGAGGGAATTGTGTAAACCTGAGATTTGTAGATAAATGGTAAAGGAACTTCTTGAAAATTAGGCCAATTGTCAGTTGTCGCTTCTTCTTGAGCAAAGTGCAGAAAACTAACCTCGTGTCCCCTGTCTAGTAATCCGTTGGTAATTTCTCGACTGTAGGTGACGTTACCGCAAAAGGGTGTTTTTTTTCCAATCCAAGCTATACGCATTCTTCGGTTATCTATAAAAAAACGAGGGTAAAATATACTGTTTTTATTATGAAGTTGTTATAGCCGAATTTTTGGTATTCACAAAAACTCAGATATCTCTAACTTTAAAACCTAAATAATCTGGGCAGTTAAACAATCAATAGCTTTATTGATAATGCTAATAATTCATAAAGTTTTTAACTTGATTACAAATTAATATGCTGATTATTTGGTTGATTCCCAGCAAGTATTTTGCATCTTGCTGGATTAAGTTTAGCACGAAACCCAATAGTTTG
The DNA here is from genome assembly GCF_001277295.1 of Anabaena sp. WA102. Taxonomy (NCBI): domain Bacteria; kingdom Bacillati; phylum Cyanobacteriota; class Cyanophyceae; order Nostocales; family Nostocaceae; genus Anabaena; species Anabaena sp. WA102. Next base: position 3,065,011 of record NZ_CP011456.1, read on the forward strand.
ATGCAGTTTCTGGCTATTTGCCATCTGAGGACTCACTAGAATTATACCAAGTAAAGAGACCGCCAACTAAGACGATCGCAGCTAAGGTAAAAAATACTGCTTTTAAGCCGATAAAAGTTTCCGCCACACCAGCTAAAGCCAAGGGGAGAGAAAGAGCAATATTAATCACGTTATTTTGCAGTCCAAATACCTTACCTCGCATAGCTGGGGGTGTTTCGGTTTGGATTGCAGTTTGCATAGGGATACCCACCAAAGCCCCAAATATTCCCACCAAAGCTATAAATAGCAGCACGGGTAAAAGTTGAGTGGTGAACAGTGATAAACCAATTAAAGATCCTGTCATACCTAGACAACCCCAAAAACTCAGTTGTTTATAGGAAAAGCGTTGTCCAAATTGTCCGAGAATTGTCGCCCCAATAGCCACACCAACACCAGCAGATGCTAATAAAAAGCCGAATTGAGAGGCTTTCAGATTGGGAATAATTTCTGCCATACGAACTGCCAGCACAGTCAGGGCGGCAAAGACAGAAAATAGGATAATTAGTTGTAATAAAGCATTGCGGATGCGATGATTTTCTTGGAGGTAACGTAACCCGTCGCGCAAGTCTGACAAAACATGGGGAAATTCTGTTTCCGGGGGATGGGGTTTTTCGTTAGTTTGGAGTAGAAATAATATTAACCCAGCGATCGCATAACTACCACCCACCAAAATTTCCTTACCCAATCCCCCACCACCGCCTAATTGCCCCCACAGTCCGTCTGCTAATGCCAACACTGGTTCTCCTACCGCAAAACCCACAATCACCGAAGCCATCATTGTCGTTGTGTAGAGAGAATTAGCTGAAAGCAAATCCTGTTCTTTGACTATTAAAGGAATAGCCGATTGTTCTGCCGGGGCAAAAAATTGTGTTAAGGTAGAAACCAAAAAAGTTACTCCTAAAATAATCAAAAAACCCACAGGCAAAACGCCAACAGGCTGCCAATCATGGGTTAACCATAACAGGGTAGGAATAAGTAAAACCAGAATACCACGCCAAATATTTGATGCTACCAAAACAACTTTTTTTGACCAACGATCTACAAATACCCCAGCTACAGAGCCAAATAATACGGCAGGAATTGTAAACGCTATCATTAAAGCCGAAACCCAACCGCTAATACTTTGATCACTAGCTTGAAACTGGCTATTAATCAAAGCAATCATCAATACTAAATAAACCTTATCGGCTAATTGACAGAAAACTTGACCCGCCCAAAGAGCGAGAAAGTTAGGGTTTTTTAATACAGGTAAAAACCCCGCCTGTTGATTATTTGCAGAATCCGTACCCCCAGAATCGGCATCTATTAATGGCAATGTTTCCGGCGTTAAATCCGTCGTTAATTTACCATTCAATTCCGCACCTTTTAATAATGGATCAGATTTTATTTCTGAGCCTTGAGAAATATCAGTTAATGGAATTTCTGATGGGCAACTTCCATCTTCAGAAACATCTTTTAGTGACATTTCTGGACTATGAATATGACTAAGTTTAGGAGCAGAAGCAACATTATGATCTGATGCTTTATGCTTTTTTTTAGCGTCGCTAGGTGAGTGAGTTCGGCTTTTTTTATTTAAATCAGACGATTGCATCATGGTTGGCGGCAAAATAGGAATCAATCAAAGTGGCAGAGCGAATAGGTTGTCCTAAATGATACTGAACATACTGGCGTAAAATTTGCTCAACAGCTAACCATCCAGAATAGTCGGCCACATCTATTTGTATTATCTCTGTTTCCGACAGATGTTGAAGCATAACCAGTTGTTTCCCATTCAACCGACGAGAAATAATTGGTAACTCCTGCTGGTGAAAAACCGTTTCGTAGCTAGGGTTAGAAGACCAGAATTGGGGATTGGAAACATTTGTCTGGCTTGTTTGTGTCATTTCCCTATTTTCCCGTTTCTCCTGCTCTATTTCTGTTCGCAAGGTTTTCCAAGCGTCTAAACAAATTATGCCACCAGAAGGAATGCTAAATCCAACTTGCCAATGGGGATTTGTCCAGTCTGGGGTTAAAAGCCGTTGAGTTAAACAACAAGACTCTACTTGTGGTGTTAGTCCCGCTAAGGATAAAAGTTGAAATACACCTTGAGCTAGATAGGCAACTACACAGTTTATTTCTATTTTTGGTATATCCTCTAGCCGCTGAAGATGCTCATTAAATAACTCATAAATTTCTGTTTGCGGTTGTTCGCTTAACGCTTGACACAGAACTATTTCCGCTAAATATTGACTAGCAGCTAATTTACCCAAATCCTTAGATAAACCCGGATAAGTTTTGATAGTTTCAGCTTGAGTAATTCTATCGAGATTTCGTCCTTGGGAAATGAGTAATTCATTAATAACAAACATCCCCATTCTCCCCCCCAAGCTGGAGTTTTGTTTCCGTACTCCCGTCGCAACTGCCCGAATTAAACCAAATTCTTGAGTTAAAATTGTAACTATTTTATCAGATTCGCCCAGCGCTTGCGCCTTGAGATTAATACCAGTTGCTTTGTAGGTTTTACTCATTTTTAGTCAGTGGTCAGTGGTCAGTGGTCAGTGGTCAGTGGTCAGTAGTCAGTAGTCGGTGGTCAGTAGTAAAGGAAGAACAACAGACAAAGGACAACTGACAAAGAACAGCTAAACAAAGGACGACTGACTACTCACTCTTTTCTTTTTCTGGGTAATTGCGTTGACGAAGTAAATCCACTCCGCGAGATGTACCTAGTCTAGTCGCACCAGCCATAATTAACTCTAAAGCATCATTATGGGTGCGAATACCTCCTGATGCTTTGATGCCTACACGATCTTTTGCTATCTCTTTCAAAAGCTTCACGTCAGCTACAGTTGCGCCACCATTCCAACCTGTACTAGTTTTTAAGAATGCAGCACCAGCATCCAAAGCCAGTTCCGCAGCGATTTGTTTCTCTGTATCCGTCAGCAAGCTAGTTTCTAAAATTACCTTTACAGGTTGTCCAGCTTCTTCACAAATTGTGGCAATTTCTCGGTGAACTTCCTCTGTTTTTCCCGCTTTTAACCACCCTAAATTAATAACTACATCCAACTCAGTAGCACCATTGTCTACTGCTTCTTTAGCTTCATATAACTTTACGGCTGAAGTATTTGCACCATTGGGAAAACCAATGACTGTACAAACTTGAGGATTTTTTTATAGAGAAGTTCTGCTACTTGCTTGACATAGCAGGGATTTACACATACCGCTGCAAAGTTATATCTATATGCTTCGTCGCACCATTGACTAATCTGCTCTGGGGTGGCAATTGGTAATAGCAGAGAGTGATCAATAAATGGTGCAATATCAATATTTGGATAGTCTGCTGCCATCGTTTTTGTTTTTGGTGTAAAGTTGATTAAACTTGATGAAAATTAAAGTATTTCTTATATATTAAACTACATATCAAGAGAAGTCAGAAAGTAGGGGCGCAGGGCCTGCGCCCTTATTCTTGCGAACCAGTGTTTAAAAAGTCAAGAATAGTTTGTGCTAAGGCTTTTGCTGCTAAGTAGGGAACACCATTACCAACGGTTTTAAACATATTCGTAAGTGACATATTTTCTGGAAGGGAAAAATCTTCGGGTAAAGATTGAATTGCTAAAGCTTCGGCTACAGAAATGCGTCTGATCTTATAAGGATGTAAATGCACCTCATTATTACCATAGCAAGCTGTGGGAGAATAACGCCACCTGTGCAAACGTTTAAATGATTTTTTGGAATCATCTCCTTCAGCAATAGTAGCAAATTTTGTTTTACCTGCTCTTGGTTGAAAATGATGTTGAGCATTAGGATGGTTGAGAACGTGATTTTTTCTAAACCAATATTCAACAGTGAGTTTTTCAGGAATATTTTTAGGACAAGGAATTATGGAATCCTCTTGAAATGGCTCGCATTTATTCCAAGGATACGTAAATATTTGTTCTTGAGGATATAAAATATGGTTTTCCCAAGGAAAAGTAAATTCATCTTTGATTTTTATATCTTTGAGAAATTTAGCTTGAAAGCCTATTAAAATAATTCTATCTCTATCTTGAGGGACACCATATTCAATAGAATTAATTAACCGTTCTGTTAAGATATAACCGAATTTTTGTAATTTAATTTTTAGTTCTTCAAAAAATAAACGGTGTTTTGTAGTTCTCCACAAACCTTTAACATTTTCAAATAAAAAGAAATCGGGTAGATTTTGACAAATTAATTCAACATAAGCAAATGAGAGTTTACCATTATCACCTAAATGTCCTTTGTTTTTGCCACCAATAGAAAAATCAGGACAGGGTGGACCACCAATAAAGCCAATTACATTATTTGATTTACGAGAATCTTTGACTAATTCATTTAATCGTTGTGCTGGTGTTCCTACTATTAATTTACTTACGTCTGCGGCCTCTTCTTGATGATATCCATATTCAGGTTGGGGGAGATTGAGAATTTCCCGTGAATAGCGATATGCGGACATGAATGGAGGGAAGATTTCGTTAACGTAAGCGATGTTATAGCCTGTGGTTTCAAAACCTAAATCGAGGAAGCCTGAACCGGAAAAGAATGAGAAGATAAGGGGGGTAGACATTTGACATTATGAACGGTTTAATTTTTTGTTTAGCTTTCTTAGGAATTATATTGATTGTACAAAGAATATTTAGCGTATTTATACTAATATTGGTACAAGTAGCACAAGGGATAATTCCTAGAGGTTCAGATTTCACCATAATTCTGCTATGATCAGAGGCTGTGGGATTTGCCCCTAGTCTTGGTGCTTATTGCCCATTTGTGTATTTTAAACCATTCGTCCGCCTAAGACTGAAGCCGTGATTGGCGACAGGCCGATGTTATTCTTGGAGTTCTATGTCTTTTTCTAATCTCGGCTTGTCCCCAGAAATTGTCCGTGCTGTCACTGAGCGGGGATATGATAAACCTACACCAATCCAGACACAGGCTATTCCTGTGGTGTTGTCTGGTGGTGATATTATGGCTGGAGCGCAAACGGGTACTGGTAAAACTGCCAGTTTCACTCTGCCATTGTTACATCGTTTGTCTGCAAATAAGGGCATTTCTAGTAATTCTCATGGATTTCCGCCAATTCGCGCCTTAATTCTGACTCCTACTCGTGAACTCGCTGCACAGGTGCAAGAAAGTGTCCGTGATTATGGTAAATATTTGAATTTGAATTCAATGGTGATGTTTGGGGGAGTGAGTATTGGTCCCCAAAAACAGAAATTGAGAACCCGTGTAGATATTTTGGTTTCAACTCCAGGACGATTGTTAGATCATGTGCAACAAGGGACTGTGAATTTGTCCCGTGTGGAAGTGTTGGTACTGGATGAAGCAGACCGAATGCTGGACATGGGGTTTATTAATGATATCCGGCGTATTCTTTCACTTTTGCCTAAACAGCGGCAGAATCTGCTATTTTTTGCAACTTTCTCTGATAAAGTTAAAACTCTTGCGGTTGGGTTACTAAATAACCCGACTATGATTGAAGTCGCACGCCGAAATGTGACTGCGGCAACGGTATCACAAAAAGTTTATCATGTAGACCGCGATCGCAAACGCCAATTACTTTCTCATCTAATTCGAGAAAACAAATGGTATCAAGTATTAGTATTTAGCCGCACCAAGCATGGTGCTGACCGGTTGGTGAAGCAGTTGGGTGAAGATCGCATTCAAGCGCTCGCTATTCACGGTAATAAGAGCCAGGGAGCGCGAACTCATGCTTTAGCCAAGTTTAAAGATGGGACTTTGCAGGTATTGGTAGCAACGGATATTGCTGCGCGTGGTCTTGATATTAGCGAACTACCTCACGTTATTAATTACGATTTACCCAATGTCCCAGAGGATTATGTGCATCGCATTGGTCGGACTGGACGCGCTGGTGCGGAAGGTCAAGCGATTTCCCTTGTATGTGTTGATGAACATCATTTGTTAGCGGATATTGAGAAACTCATTGAGCAGCGTTTACCGAAAGAAGTGGTAGATGGTTTTGGAGTCAACCCAGAAATTAAAGCTGAACCAATTCCCAATGGACGCAAAGCTCCTTCTGGTGGTGGTGGAAATCAGCGGACTCGTCGTTCTGCTCCTAAATCTGCTTCTTCAAAATCACCTAGACAGCCTTCTTCACGCACAGCCGCAGGGGATAAAAAGCCTGGTTCTAGTTCTCCTACACCACGTCGTTCTGGTAAACGTAGGTAATAGCTGAGTTGATAATTGATAACTGACAATTGATAATTATCAACTTTTACCCATTCCCCGGATTATTTTTGGGGTTTGGGAACTGATATTTGGTGAAATCGGTTCTTTGTAATTTATGATACAATTAGCACAGGTATTACTATTATCTACTGATAAATATGGACTTTGTTATTTTAGATACTGAAGGCAACCCAAATTTAACTGAATTAGCTATTGTTAATAGTCAAGGTGTGGTAATTTATGAAGGTTTTTGTGATGGTAATTCTCATGGTTTTCAAAATGTTTTAAATCTCAAAAGTCTCAAAACCTTATTAACAGACTTTTTGACTATTGTTGAAGATAAAAAAATTATCTGTCACTATGCAGAACATGATATTGATATCCTCAAGCATAGTTTTCGACAAGTTGGTTTACCTTGGCATAATTTAGAATTTGATTGTACTTGGATTTTAGCTAAAGACTGTTTTCCAAATTTAGAAAGTTATTCTTTAGAGTATCTGAGTAAATACTTGAATCTGCGAGCTAATAATCAATATTTTCTGCCGAATATGGCACATACCGCTAGTTATGATGCCACATTTACTTATCATCTTTATAGAAAAATTATGTTAGAACATCTCAAAAAACAACCTAATCCATTTACTAGCAGTCGAGTTGACACTCCTTTTCAACATCATCCAGATTATGCTGATACTTATCATCGAGAATTTCAGATTTTACAAACTTCTTTAAATAACATCAAATTAGATCCTAATCATCAGAGTAAAGGTGTTGTTGTTATTGGAGAACCAGGTACTGGTAAAACTCATTTAATGATGCGACTGGCTAATGAGAGATTATCAAGTAATAGATTACTGTTTGTTCGGCAGCCTAATAATGCTCAATCTGTACTTTATCATATTTATAGTAGAATTTTAGAATCTCTAGTTGAGAAAGCCGGAAATTTACCTCAATTATACTCTTTAATTATTAACACTTTTCGGAAAATAGTTAGTCTTAATGATAGAGATGTTACACAAAAAGATATAGATATTTTAAAAGCCTTATATGATTTAGAAGATAATAGTATTAGTGCTTTAAGTAAAGAAAATACACAACGAAAACGAGAATATTGGCAATATATAGAAAAGACTATTAATGAATGGTGGATGAGTAATTATGCTCCGGGTAGTTTTGCTTTATCTATCATTAAAGGCATGGTTAAATATTGCAGTTATACAGATTATAAATATAGAAATATTAGCACTCGTTGGTTAGCCGGAAATGTTTTAACTGACGAAGAATCTGAAACCGTTGGTTTACCAAATTGGGGAGAAGAAATTAGTAAGGAAGCTTTTTCGTTAGAAGCTATTTCCGTTTTAGGTAAATTATCTATTTTGGATGAACCTTTAATTATTATTTTTGATCAATTAGAAGGTTTAGGACTTCCACACAATCAAGAAATTTTGTTAAATTTTGGGGAAGGTATCAAAGAAATTTTCACTCATGTTCCCAATAGTTTAATTATTTTGAATTTATTTCCTGATAGGTGGGAAAAATTTCAAACAATATTTGATCAATCTATTATTGGGAGAGTAGCTCAATATCAGGTTTCTTTACGTCAACCAACAGAAGCGGAAGTTAAATCTATTCTCAAAGTGAAAATACAAACTGTAGATATTACCTTAGAACAGTTATTTTTACCTGAAGATTTAGATGATATTTTAGGGAAGAAACCTATTCGGGCAGCTTTAAATCGGGCGGCTAAATACTATGATCATAGAGTTAATGGAATTTCTTTACCAGACGAAAGAAAACCAATTCGGGAATTAGATGGTAATGAAAAAATAGAACAGCAATTAAAATTTTTACAGCAACAGCAACAAACATCAATGGAAGTTTTAAGTCAACTAATTCAAGCGATACAATCACCTAATGCTGTTGATTTAAGCAACTTACAGAATAAATTAGCAACTTATTTATCTGGTGAAACTACAATTCCCGTAAATCCTCTAATTGAATATCTGAATGAACATAGAATTGAGTTAGAACAAAAATATCATAATCCATCTATTATTAGTGATGGTGATGATGTTGGTAAATTGAAAAATATTGCTGAAGCTTTAACTCATATCCAGTCATTTAAATTAAGCCAATATCGTTTAGGTAAGAAGGTATTACCAGAACATATTGTTATTGAAAAGGGAAATCAGTATCATGTAATTGCTTTTTTAGAAATTAGTGGTACTCCCTTTACGAGTCGGATTAGTAATTTCAATGAATTAGTTATTAATAATTCCCAAAGCCAATTTTATTTAATCAGAGATGAACGTCAACCAGGTATTACTGCTAAAGTTGGTAAGGAACGAATTAAACAACTAGAAAATAGTGCTAATGGGAATTTTATGTTGTTTAATAAAGAAGATAGGATTCTCTTTGATTTGATTTATGATCTGATTATTAGTATTCATAACAAAGATTTAGATATAGATTTGGAATCAGCTTTAACTTTCGTTACCACTCATCAAGAATGGTATCACTGGATTTTTACAAAGTTTGGTTTTACGCTACCCAAACAATAAAATCACTGTAGTAAATTGTTACAGTGCGTAAATTTTAATTTATGAAAATACTCATCCTCAATGCCGGTTCTAGCAGCCAAAAGAGTTGTCTGTACGACATGACCTCCCCGATTCCTAATTTAGCCCCCCAACCTCTTTGGGAAGGAAAAATAAATTGGACTGAAAACCAAAATCAGGCAGAAATTACAGTTAAAACCGCTACAGGTGCAAAACTGCAAGCAACTCTGGCTGATGATTCCCGACAGGTGCAATTTACTCATTTGTTATCTACGCTTACAAATGGCGAAACCAAGGTAATTGATGATTTAGCAGCCATAGATGTGGTAGGACATCGAGTAGTACATGGTGGTCAAGATTACCAAGAGGCTGTAATAATTACGGAAAAAATTAAACAGGCGATCGCTCACTTATGTAATCTAGCCCCAGCCCATAATCCAGCCGCTTTAGCTGGTATTGAAACCATTGAAAATAGTCTAGGGAATATCCCCCAAGTAGCAGTTTTTGATACTGGATTTCACCGCACTTTACCCGATGCCGCAGCTATCTATCCCATCCCCTATCATTTAGTTGAACAGGGTATCCGTCGTTATGGCTTTCATGGCATCAGTCACCAGTATTGTGCCAATCGAGCAGCGGAAATTCTTGGTCAAGATTTACAATCTCTGCGAATAATTACCTGTCATTTAGGTAATGGTTGTTCTTTAGCCGCCATCAAAAATGGTTGCAGTATTGACACAACAATGGGATTTACTCCTCTAGATGGTTTAATGATGGGTAGCCGCAGTGGTTCAATAGATCCAGGGATTTTGATTTACTTATTGCAACAGTATAATTACTCTAGTCACGAACTAGATAATGTGTTAAATAAAGCTTCAGGATTAAAAGGTATTTCTGGAATATCTAGTGATTTAAGGGAAGTGATAGCTGCAAAAGACCAAGGTAATCAACGCGCTCAACTAGCTTGGGATATATACGTACATAGCCTCCGGGCTGGTATCGGGGCAATGCTGGCTAGTTTAGCAGGTTTAGATGTTTTAGTCTTTACCGCTGGAGTCGGCGAAAACTCCCCAGCAATCCGTCAAGCTGCTTGTGAAGCTTGGGGATTTTTAGGACTGAAAATTGACTTGGCGAAAAATCAGCAACAACCTATTGATATTGATATTGCCACATCTGATTCCACAGTACGAATCTTAGTCATAGAAACTCAAGAAGATTGGTCAATAGCTCAACAATGTTGGAAATTGCTGCAACAATAATACAGGAGTTCAGGAGGTAGGGGCGCAGGGCCTGCGCCCGCCTGCGCCCATTCAGGAGTATGGCTAACGCCACGCTATGCCTTCGGCACACCACGTGAACGCTATCAGGAGTTCAGAAGAAAGAAATTTCTCCCCCACTCCCCCCACTCCCCCCACTCCCCCACTCCCCCCACTCCCCCACTATGTTTTTATCTCGTGAAGCTATTACCACGCCATTAGTTGCTTGCTTTTGTATTGTCAGTATTAGCTTAATGCAAATACCAAAACTGCAAAAACTATTAATTAATAAACAAGCTATTTCCGTAGAAGCTCTCCAAAAAGACCTCAAGAAAGAAAGTTTTCGCTTAAACTTACTTGAGGCTATCCCCAGTTTTAGTTATAAAAATTTCATTGCCGATTGGGTATATATTGATTTTTTGCAATTCTTCGGTGATAATGAAGCCAGAGATAAAACCGGATACAGTATCAGCCCAGAGTATTTTGAAGTTATTTTAGACCGTGATCCACGTTTTTTAGAAGCTTATTTAGGACTTTCTATAAGTAGTTCTTTATACGGTGGTATGCCAGATAGAACTATAGCTTTAATGGAAAAAGGATTAAAATCTTTATCACCACAAATTCCCCCCAGGTCATACTATATCTGGCGCTATAAAGGCACAGATGAGTTACTATTTTTAGGTAATGCTCAGGCATCAAAAAAATCTTTTCTCAAAGCCGCAGAGTGGGCAAGCACTTATACTGATGAAGAAGGTACGCAGGTAGCGTTTATTTCTCAAAAAACTGCCAAGTTTCTGAGTAAAAATCCTGATAGTAAAGCAGCACGAGTGGCTACATGGGCAATGGTTTTAAACAATAATGTAGATGAAAAAACTCGCAACCGAGCAATTCAGGAAATTGAAGCCCTGGGAGGAAAGGTCGTTACAAATGCCGACGGCACAGTTAGTATTAGACCACCAGAAAAAGATTGACAACGGACAACTGCGAAGAATCGTTACAATAGAATTTCTACTATCCTCATCTTTTAGACCTGTAGGGTAGAACAGATTATTTTTATTATGACAGGAGGATTATTTTAAGATATATTAAGATAAGTTAACATAATTATCATAATGTCCTCTTCCTTAGAGAAGCTAGGTATAAGCAGCAAACAAGTACAGGAGAATCAACATCGGTGAATAATAAAAAATGGCGAAATACGGGGCTGTACGCGCTCCTTTTTATAGTCGTTATTGCACTAGGAACGGCATTGTTTGACAAACAACCTCAAAGCCGAGAAACATGGCGCTACAGCCAATTTATCCAAGAAGTCGAAAAAGGCAGAGTTGAGAGAGTCAGTTTAAGTTCCGACCGGTCTACAGCCTTGGTGACACCTAAATATGACCCTAACAAAAAGATTGTTACCTTAGTTAATGACCCAGATTTAATCAATACTCTGACAAATAAAGGTGTTGATATTGCCGTATTACCTCAAGCAGACGAAGGATTCTGGTTTAAGGCTCTTAGCAGCTTATTCTTCCCTGTATTGCTGTTAGTTGGTTTATTTTTCCTCCTCCGTCGCGCACAAGGTGGACCAGGTAGCCAAGCTATGAACTTTGGTAAATCTAAAGCCAGAGTGCAAATGGAACCCCAAACTCAAGTTACCTTTGGTGACGTTGCGGGTATTGACCAAGCCAAATTAGAATTAAATGAAGTTGTAGACTTTTTAAAGAATGCCGATCGCTTTACCGCTATTGGTGCAAAAATTCCTAAAGGTGTACTTTTAGTCGGTCCTCCTGGTACTGGTAAAACCCTCCTCGCGCGGGCTGTAGCGGGCGAAGCAGGTGTTCCTTTCTTCTCAATTTCTGGTTCTGAATTTGTGGAAATGTTCGTTGGTGTGGGTGCTTCCCGTGTCCGCGATTTATTTGAACAAGCGAAAACCAATGCTCCTTGTATCGTCTTTATTGATGAAATTGACGCAGTAGGTCGTCAACGGGGCGCTGGTTTAGGTGGTGGTAACGACGAACGGGAACAAACCCTCAACCAGTTACTAACGGAAATGGATGGTTTTGAAGGTAACACTGGTATTATTATTATTGCTGCTACCAACCGTCCTGATGTATTAGACGCTGCTTTATTACGTCCAGGTCGTTTTGACCGTCAAGTTGTGGTTGACCGTCCCGACTACGCTGGTAGAAGTGAAATTCTCAGAGTTCATGCCCGTGGTAAAACTTTATCTAAAGATGTAGACTTGGATAAAATTGCCCGCCGGACTCCTGGTTTTACCGGTGCAGATTTATCTAACCTGTTGAATGAAGCCGCAATTTTAGCCGCCCGTCGCAATTTAACTGAAATTTCGATGGATGAAATTAATGATGCAATTGACCGTGTATTAGCTGGACCCGAAAAGAAAGACCGGGTAATGAGCGAAAAGCGCAAAACTTTGGTTGCATACCATGAAGCAGGCCACGCTTTAGTTGGGGCTTTAATGCCTGACTATGACCCTGTGCAAAAGATTAGCATTATTCCTCGTGGTCAAGCCGGTGGTTTAACTTGGTTTACTCCTAGTGAAGACCGCATGGACACTGGCTTATATAGCCGTGCTTATTTGGAAAATCAAATGGCTGTGGCTTTAGGTGGTCGTCTGGCTGAAGAAATCATTTTTGGTGAAGAGGAAGTGACTACTGGTGCTTCTAATGATTTACAGCAAGTGGCTAGAGTAGCTAAACAAATGATAACTCGGTTTGGGATGAGCGATCGCTTGGGTCCAGTAGCCCTTGGTCGTCAACAAGGAAATATGTTCCTGGGTCGAGATATTATGTCTGAGCGCGATTTCTCGGAAGAAACTGCTGCTGCTATTGACGAAGAAGTTCGGAAATTAGTTGATACTGCTTATATTCGAGCTAAAGAAGTATTAGTCAGTAACCGCAAGGTTTTAGATGAAATTGCTCAAATGCTGATAGATAAAGAAACCGTTGACGCTGAGGAATTACAACAAATCCTTGGTAATAACGATGTGAAAATGGCAGCTTTTGCGTAGTTTTTTCTTAAATATCTAAAAAGGGTAATTCTGGTTTTTCTGGAATTACTCTTTTTAGTTTCTTGTGAACGTTAAAGATGCTAAAATCCCATACGGTTTAGTTAAGCCTAATACTCTTTTTTTAAAACGAACCACAGAGGCACAGAGGACACAGAGAGAGAAAAAATAGAGAGGTTTTTTGCGTCAGTTTTGGGACATTTTTTTATGGTATATTACATTTTCCTGGTTTTGTAAGACAACATTAATCTAGAATAGATTATGACTACACTTAAATTGAAAAATCACCAAATCTGGCAAGATTTAACTGAGATATTAGAAAATTTAGATACTAATTCTCTTGTTCAAAAACATCTTGAACAATGCTGTTATACAATAAATGGTTATTGGGATGAACAGGATAAATATTATGAATCAATTACTTTACCTCACCCCATAGAAGCAAAATTAGTCAGCAGTTTTGTGGGTATTACCCAAGATAACCGTTTTCTAAAACTCAAATTTTCTCTTATGAATTTTCTGGAAAATATAGGTGAGTTAGTTCTTATCTATAATGAAAATCTAGAATTGATTGATGAAAATTGGCTTTTAGATATAGATTCTCCTATGCTTCCGCTTAATCAAAACAATTTAATAATCAGGTTTATTTCATTCTAGAAAATTGTAGGTTGGGTAGAACGAAGTGAAACCCAACAAAATATAGCTAGACTTATGAAAGTAATCTATTTTTGCACGCAGAGGCGCAGAGTCGCAGAGAGTTCATTTTATTTTATCCTATTCGCAAAACTAAGGTTTCTTCTCCTGGTGAAATTAGGGTTTTTCCGACTGGTAAAATGGCTAAAGCATTAGTTTGGGATAAGTTAATTAAGTTCCCTGAATTTAAGTTACCACTTGTTTGCTTAAATTCGTAAATACCATCATTTAATTTTAAATTACCCCAAATATAAGTTTCCATTTTTCCGTTAGATTTTAATTCGCAATGGGATTTTACTTTGATAAATTTACTTTCCCAACCTCGATTAATTCCTGAAAGTTTTTTAATTGTCGGTTTTACAAATCGCCAAAATGTCACTAAAGCCGAAACGGGATTTCCTGGTAAACCAAAATAAAGGGAGTTGGGAAATGTGGCAAATGTCAGAGGTTTTCCTGGACGCATTTGCACGGCGCGAAAATGAATTTCTGCCCCCAAAGATGCTAATATATTATCAATATAATCATAATCACCTACGGAAACTCCACCAGAAGAAAGAACTATATCCGCATGATTAATGGCGTAATTTATAGTTTCTGTTAAAGCAGTTTGATTATCTTTAACAATTCCTAACATTAACACTTCTGCACCCAATTCTCTCACCAAAGCAACTAAAGCATATTGGTTAGAATCTACTATCTGTCCAGGTTTTAGGGTTTGTTCTGGTGTTACTAATTCGTCACCACTTGAAAAAATTGCCACTCGCAGACGACGGAAAACACTGATTTCTGCCAATTGTGCAGCCGCTAAAATCGCAATTTCCGCTGCATTGAGGGGAATTCCTGCTGGTAAAAGTTCTTTTCCTGCTTGGTAAAAGTCTCCTTGGTGTCTAACAAATTCCTGCGGTTGCGGTGCAGAAAAAATAGAAACCCAGTTTTTCTCTAAATTAGTTTTTTCCTGCATAACTACAGTATCCGCACCTTTTGGGATTATTGCACCAGTGAAAATCCTTGCTGCTTGTCCTGGTTGAATAGTATTTTGAGGTTGATATCCTGCGGGAATCTCTTCGACAACTTCTAAAATTGTCGGATTTTCAGAAGTGGAATTTTGCACATCTTCATAACGCACTGCAAAACCATCCATTGCGGAATTATCCCAATGGGGAAAATCTAAAGAACTAATTACAGGAGTTGCTAAAATTCGGTGAAATGCTGTCAATAAATCAACAACTTCAAGATCATGTTCTTGATTTAAAGGTTGAACATGATTGAAAATAATCGTTTCTGCATCTTTAACGGATAACATAGTGGATGATTTAGTTAGTTACTGTTAGAAATTAAGATTAATTAACTTTTATTATTGAGGGATTTTAGGTTGGGAGGTTGGCGAATTATTATCAGGAAGCTTAGAGGTATTGGTATCTATTATCTATTATTCCAATGATTTTCTTTAGATAAAAATTGAGCCATTTATTAACTTTTGCTTGATGTTCCAGATTAAGCTCAATTTCTTCTAGCTTTTTCAAAATTTCTGTTGCGTTTTTAGGTCTATCTAGGAGGACTATAGCAAATAAACATTGGATTTGAGAACTTTGATCAGTTTATTGCCCATGATAAGAAAAAAGACAGGCAAAAAGCCTGTCAAATAACCGATGATCTAGCAAAGAATTTGTAATCATTCTCAACAGTGATTTTTCCGATTTATGAAGTATCTAAATCAAATAAATCACACCAATCATAGTTATGATTTAGAAATTCATTTCCGCAGCTTGGACTTTTTCTACTTGTTTCTTCTTGAGAACTAGCATGATTTGTGCCATCATCACTAAACAGATAAAGGCAACTAACCATGTAACTCTAGAAGAGTCTTGCAAAACAATTTCTGCATCTCTTTGACCAAAACCACCAACATTGGGGTTGTTGGTTAAAGCATCACCAATGGCAACGGCTTGTCCTTGAGTCACAATTAATTCAGGTCCAACGGGAACTGTATCGGTAACAACATCACCAGTTGCGGTTGTGATGCTAATTAGATTCTTAACGTTACCGTCTTCATCTTCTGTTTGAGCAATTTTGCTAATTGTACCGGCAGCAGAAGCGTTGAATAAGTTATTATTGCTCTTCTCACCTGTGGGGTAAACTTGTCCACGTCCGCGATTACCGCCTACATGAACAGAGTATTTGCCAAAGTGGATATTTTTGTCTGTGGCGGGGTTAGGAGAAAGAATCGGGAAGACGATTTCTTGATATTCTTCACCGGGTAATGGACCAACAATGACAACATTATCTGTGGTGTCGTTGTAAGGGGTGAATGTCATATCACCCACTTCTGCTTTCATTTCTTCAGGAATGCGATCTTCTGGGGCAATCTTGAAGCCTTCGGGCAACATTAATACAGCACCAACATTTAAACCAACCTTAGAACCATCAGCACCAACTTGTTGCACGGTGGTATCGTAAGGGATTTTGACAACGGCTTTAAATACAGTGTCAGGAAGTACAGATTGAGGAATTTCTACTTCTGTGGGTTTAGCAGCTAGGTGACAGTTAGCGCAAACAATTCGCCCTGTGGCTTCGCGGGGGGTGGCAGGAGCGGTTTGTTGCGCCCAAAAGGGATAGGCAGCGGCAGTTTGTGGGACGGCTATATCGCTAGTGAATAAAAAGGTAACAGTAGCGATCGCTATAAGCAATGTATTAACCATTGCTTTAGCAGTGCGAGTTAACCTCGCAGGTGTAAGGGCATTTCTCATCTCTATAAAGTCATTTGTCAGTGGTTATTGGTCATTTGTCATTGGTCAGTAGTCATTGGTCAAGAGTTGATAAAAAGCCCTAGATTGTTGACTGGAGACTAATGCATTAAGCCCACCAAGCGGCATCCCCGGTGCGGAAATCGGTTTCTGTCCAAGGTGTGAGTAGAATTTTGTCGTCTTCTACGTTGGCATGGGCTAGAGCTAAGGATTTTGGTGCAGGACCACGAATTACTTTACCAGTAGCGTCATATTGTGAACCATGACAAGGGCATTTAAACTTATTCTCAGCCACGTTCCAAGGGACAACACAACCTAAATGGGTACAAATAGCATTAATCCCGTAGTCAGCGATCGCTTCTTTACTTTCCACCACAATATAGGTAGGATCTCCCTTGAGTCCTTGCACCAAAGTGCGATCGCCTACATTATGACTATCCAGAAACTTGCTAACACTAACATCATTACCTAGTTCATTCTTGGCTACAGTACCGCCACCAGCACCACCACTAGCAGGAGGGATAAAGTAGTTAATAACAGGGTACAATGCACCCAACGCCACCCCGGTAACAGTCCCGAAAGTGAGCAGGTTCATAAACTGACGACGACCCATATCGGGAACGTCTGTAATTTCTGAAAATTGAGCCATAATCTCCGCGCTGTTTGTGTAATTTATTAATCATTTTGACAAGAGTACCAGCACAAGAGCCACTCTCATCTGAATTGAAATCATAACGCTCATAGCGATGCCATAATTCTTAGTTGCAAGACATAGTGAGCATCTCTTCCGTTAGCATTACATTTCTTTATATCCCTATCATACTGGAGTCACGGAACTTAATATCATAACTAAATGTAAAATCTAGATAAGCTTAGGGGAAGAGGCAGGGGAGCAGGGGAGCAGGGGAGCAGAGGGCAGGGAGAAATAATTGTCTAATTACCAAAATCTAAAATCTAAAATTACTATGACCGGAAAGGAATTACGCCAACTGTTGATTGATAAATGGGGACAACCTTATGATGTCCAGTTTCGCCGCACCCAAGGCAAAATATTTCTGCAAATCATGTGGAAATACTTTGGACAAGCTTCTTTCCCCATGAGCGAAATAGATTATCAAGATCATCTGGACAGCATTGCCAATTATCTTAATGCTTTAGGCGGAATACAACAAGTACAAACTTTTATTCTAGAAACTAAAGAGCGTCCTCGTCTTGGTAAAGCAGTTAGCATACCTCTTGATTTGGGTGAACGCGCTTCAGAATGGATTGTTTAAAAATCAGGTAATAGGTAATGGGTGATGGGTAATAATTAATATATTCCTGACTCCTGACTCCTGACTCCTAACTCCTGATGCAGTTACCTTAAACTGAAGATATAAAAAAATTAACGGCAAAAAATAAGATATCTGTTACTATATACACTTATTGTACTAGGTTAACACGGTATTAATCAGGCTATGATTATGGGACGGTTTTAGAAGCCTGGAACGCTCCAGGTAAATTATGTTAATTTTTACGAGATGCTACGAGAACACAGTGCAGGGGACGTAAGCTGTGCGAATTCCGCTCGATTATTACCGAATTCTAGGATTACCGTTGGCGGCAAATGAGGAACAATTGCGACAGGCATACAGCGATCGCATTGTCCAATTGCCCCGACGGGAATATTCGACTACATCTATATCTTCTCGCAAGAAGCTGATTGAAGAAGCTTATATGGTTTTATTAAATACCGATGAGCGCAAAGCCTACGATCAGCTTTATCTGGCTCACGTTTATACTCCTAGCAAAACTGCTGACACAGGTTCACAGGAAAATCTAGTAGATACCAACTCCAAAGACCAAGATGCTCAAAGTCTCAGCATCGAAATCACCCCAGAGCGATTTATTGGTTCTTTGTTAATACTCCAAGAACTAGGAGAATATGAATTAGTATTAAAACTCGGTCGCCCGTACCTAGTTAATAAACCTAGTCCAATTAGTCTCAAAACAGGTCATCGTACTACCCAAGCAGAAACTCCTGAAAACCCAGACCTACCAGACATTATCCTCACCGTCTCCCTAGCTTGCCTAGAACTAGGACGGGAGGAATGGCAGCAAGGTCACTATGAAAATGCCGCCATATCTTTAGAAACTGGTGAGGAGTTATTAGCACGGGAAGGCTTATTTCCCAGCGTCCGCGCCGAAATGACCGCTGATCTTTACAAACTGCGTCCCTATCGCATCTTGGAACTATTAGCACTACCACAAACACAGATTCCCAAACGTCGGCAAGGATTAGAATTATTACAAAGTATCTTAGAAGATCGTGGCGGCATTGATGGCACGGGCAACGATCAATCAGGACTTAACATAGATGACTTTTTACGATTTATCCAACAAATTCGCCATTATTTAACAGTCTCAGAACAGCATAAACTCTTTGAATTAGAAAGTAAACGCCCCTCAGCCGTGGCTACATATTTAGCAGTATATTCCTTAATCGCCAGAGGTTTTGCCCAACGCCAACCAGCATTAATTCGTCAAGCCAAGCAACTATTAATGCAATTAGGCAAACGCCAAGACGTGCATTTAGAACAATCCCTTTGTGCTTTACTCATGGGACAAACGGAAGAAGCCACCCGCGTCTTAGAACTAAGTCAAGAATATGAAGCCTTAGCTTTTATTCGGGAAAAATCGCAAGACTCACCAGACCTATTACCCGGACTATGCTTATACAGTGAACAATGGTTACAGCAAGAAGTATTTCCCCACTTTCGAGATTTGGCAAAACAGCAAGCCTCTTTAAAAGATTACTTTGCCGATAGACAAGTACAAGCTTATCTAGAATCTTTACCCAACGATGCCCAAATTACCAATGAATGGGCAGTAATTAACCATCAATCCTTTCCCCAGCCAGATATTCATCATTCCCGTCACCATAATAATAACACCACACAAACACCACAACATCATCAACCAGTCAATCCTGAGTTACCAGAAACCCATCCTCGACCTCAACCTGAATCTTCCCAGGGTTCTATACCGAGGTGGAATCATCCATCAACAGATGGAAATGAGGGAAATCAAATATCACAAATACCCTTAACAGCAGCAAACCCAAACAGAAGAACACATCCAGTTAATGATCATCCGACGGCAGTAACAAACCAGCAGCCTCCCAAACGCAGAAGACGCAAACCCACTGCTAATACACTTCCCCAGCGATTCATCCAGTCTCAAGCTAATTTTCTCAGTAGTCTAGATCCAAAAACACGCTTAGTTTGGTTAGTTTTTTTCTCATTGGGAGGAGTATTAATTTTTTCGTTATTAGTATCAACAACTTTTGGCTTGGTCAAAAATATCTTCTTTCCCAGTCCATCATTAAAGGGAGAACAGTTAGCAATACAACTAAATCAACCACCCATCAACATTCCTGACCCCAACAGCGAACCTGAAGCCACCAATAATGAAGAACTGACCAAGGAGACAGCAAAGGAAGTAATTGAAACTTGGTTATCTGCCAAAACCTCAGCTTTGGGGCAAAATCATGACATTGATGGTTTAAAGGAAATTTTAACAGGTGCAGTTTTATCCCAATGGCAGTCAGTAGCCCAGCAAGAACAAGAAGATCAACGCCATCGCCAGTACAAGCATAATGTGGAAATAGTCACTGTCTCTAACAAGGGTACAGACAAAGATTATGTATCTGTAGATGCTCAAGTACAAGAAGTTACCAAGTTCTATCAAAATAGTCAGCAGCAAAAGTCTTCTAGTGAAAACTTGCGGGTTCGTTATGATTTGGTTCGCAAAGAAGGCAAATGGCTGATTCAGAAAATGTCAGTGATTCAGAATTTTTTGTAAGTTGGAGGCAAGAGGTAAGAGGTAAGAGGCAAGAGGGGAAAAATTTCTTTCTTCATCCTGACTCCTGACTGGGCGCGGGGCCCGCGCCCCTACCTCCTGACTCTTCCCTTAATGTTATGAAACTTTGACACTAATGCCCTGACTGAGATCGCTATATTAAGATTTCATGACATATTGATCCCCGCAGGGCTGATAACTACGTGAAATATAGTAAAACCTATCTTTAGACCCCTTGATCCCTAGATAGTTTTACTGGTTAATATTTACTTAACAACTCTTTGCAATCCTCAATAAATGCAAAACAACGGCATAACCAGGAATTTCGATGAGTTGGTATCTTAATAAAAAACAAACAGTAAACAAATTTAAAACTGGGGCAAAACCGGGAGTCAGGAATAAAAAAATCTGGGTAGATGATATTTCATCAAAACTTTTTTAACCCGGAAACAATAATTTACCTTTCAAACTACTGGAGTCCAAATAAATGGCAAAGGAACGCCCACCGCTAGAAGAGATGACCTTACGGCAATTACGCAAAGTTGCCAGTGAATATTGTATATCTCGTTATAGCAGAATGCGGAAATCGCAGTTATTAGCATCAATTGAAGACGTTCAGCATAGTAAATTCTCGCTCAGTTCATCCCCTAATCTGGAGGCACAAGAAACCGTGGAAGCAGCAAAATTTGAGTTAGGTCAAGAAGATCGGACTGGTGGTTCTCTCGCTGATGTTGATGAAGCACTAGCAGATTTACCAGCTGGTTATGGTGACAGTCGGATTGTTCTGTTACCTCGTGATCCTCAATGGGCTTACACTTACTGGGATATTCCTAACGACCATAAAGAAGCACTGCGTCGTCAAGGTGGACAAACCCTAGCTTTGCGGATTTATGATGTCACTGATGTTGATCTAGATTATCAAAGTCCCCACAGTATTCAAGAATACCCTGCTGATGAACTAGCGAGAGAATGGTATTTGCCAATTCCCGTGAGCGATCGCGATTATGTGATAGATGTCGGTTATCGCACCGCTGATGGTGGTTGGTTGGTATTAGCGCGTTCCGCGAGAGTGCATATTCCCCCCGTCTATCCTGCTGACTGGATTGAAGATGTCTTCATCACCGTAGACTTTGAAGAAGACCTACGTGGTAAGACCTTCTACGAACTAGTTCCCCCATCCAAGAAATTACCAACTGCTACTGCTACTGCTGCTGCGGGTGGTGGAAATCCCATTTACGAACAAATCTTTGGTCTAGCAGAATCCGCTGAAGCTCAACGGGTTGCAGGTTCTATATTCGGTTCTATGCAGCACGTCCCCGGTTCTGCTGCTCCCGAACAAGCTCTCAGTTCCTACGTTTTCCCATCTGGTGTAGGTATGTGGGCTATTCCTACCGTATCTGGTTTAACTATGTCCGGTGTGGGAATGTCCGGTTTCTCCGCTTCTGCTGTTCCTGCGCGTCCTCGCAAATTCTGGTTAGTTGCTGATGCTGAATTGATTGTCTACGGTGCAACCGAACCTGATGCAACTGTAACCATTGGTGGTCGTCCCATTAAACTTAATTCCGATGGTACATTCCGCTTCCAAATGTCTTTCCAAGATGGTTTAATTGACTACCCAATTTTAGCTGTTGCGGCTGATGGTGAACAAACCCGTTCTATTCACATGAAGTTTGAGCGCGAAACACCTTCTCGTAATACTAATACTAAAGATGAAGCTGTTTTGGAATGGATGGTATAAGTTCTGTATTTGAAGATTAACCATAACTGCAATTAATAACTTTACCCGTTATAGGATGCCTGTAGCGGGTTTTTTATGGAAAGAAAATCAACAATGTCTGATAGCGTAACGTGGCGCCAGCCATATCAGGATACCCAGGATTACGGGATTTTCAGGATGTTGTTGTTTATTTGATGTGGGGATTTTGAGGATTTTTTTGTCTGAATCAGGATTTCCAGGATTACGGGATTTTCAGGATGTTGTTGTTTATTTGATGTGGGGATTTTGAGGATTTTTTTGTCTGAATCAGGATTTCCAGGATTACGGGATTTTCAGGATGTTGTTGTTTATTTGATGTGGGGATTTTGAGGATTTTTTTGTCTGAATCAGGATTTCCAGCATTTTAGGATTTTCAGGATGTTGTTGTTTATTTGATGTGGGGATTTTGAGGATTTTTTTGTCTGAATCAGGATTTCCAGGATTACGGGATTTTCAGGATGTTGTTGTTTATTTGATGTGGGGATTTTGAGGATTTTTTTGTCTGAATCAGGATTTCCAGGATTAGAGGATTTTCAGGATGTTGTTGTTTATTTGATGTGGGGATTTTGAGGATTTTTTTGTCTGAATTAGGATTTCCAGCATTTTAGGATTTACAGGATGTTATAATATTTATAAACTTTCATCAAAATATACAGTTATGGCGATCGCTATTTCCCTGACTCCAGAACTAGAAGCAAGACTACGTGAAAAAGCAACCCAACAAGGAAAAGATATCAGTTTAGTAGCGGCTGAATTATTGAAAAATATCCTAGATTGGGAATTAGAAGATTCACAAGTAGCTATTCAAGGTATTCAGCAAGGATTAGATGATTTTGAAGCAGGTCGCTTTCGGTCTTTTGATGATTTTGCTAATGAACAACGTCGTAAATATAACCTGCCCCGTGAAGTATGAAATACTATATTGATATTTCTAGTATAGCAGAAGCCGAGGCAGATAAAGCATTTTTACAAATGTCTCAAATAACTTCTTCTGAAAAAGCAAGTCAGTGGTATGCAGGTTTACTACAACTAATTGAATCTTTATCACAAATGCCAAAACGATGTTCTTTAGCTAGAGAAAATGATTATTTTAGTCAAGAAATTCGGCAGATAATTTATGGTAAAGGACGCAACGCATACAGGATTATTTTCACAATTATAGAAGGAGAAGAAATTTCTACAGTTCGTGTTCTTCATATTCGTCATGCAGCACAGCAGACTATTGGTGAAGTTCCTGATGAATTTGCACAAGAATAATATCGCATTTTTGATGAGATATTCTCTGAATCAGGATACCCAGGATTGGAGGATGTACAGGATGTAATTTTTTTATTGTTTAGGAAAAATGGAAATTTTTGGATGATAGATAATATGCTGTGATTGTAATTATCATTTTTCAATATTTACAGACAATTCATCAATAACAATCTGTCTGAATCAGGATAACCAGGATTAGAGGATTTTCAGGATGTAGTTGTTTGATTGTCTATAAAATATAGAGATTTTGGGATGATAGATAAGTTATCAGTTAAATTATCCGCTGTTAATTCTTGACTATTACTGTAACTGGATTTTATAATCTTCAAATCTTCACAGACAATTTATCAATAACAATCCTGTACATCCTAAAATCCTGTACATCCTGATTCAGACAATTACAATTTCAGCATCCCACCAACAACTTACAAATCACAATCCTGTAAATCCATGAACACATCTAATACCCAAAATCTAAAATTAGACGAAATTACATACATAATAAATGGATGTGCAATGAAAATACACCGAACTTTGGGAAATGGTTTTCAGGAGGTTATTTATCAAAGATGTATGGAAATTGAACTCAAAAAATCAGGTTTAGGTTTTGGAAGAGAGGTAGAACAAGTAATTTATTATGAGGGAGTTGAAGTAGGAACACGAAGGGCGGATTTTATAGTTGAAAATCAGGTTGTGGTGGAGTTGAAAGCGGTTATTTCTTTAGAAGATGTTCATTTAGCGCAAGCGAAAAATTATTTGGTTGCTTATAATTTTCCTGTGGGATTATTGATTAATTTTGGTGGGTTGAAGTTGGAATATAAGAAGGTTTTTAATCCTAGATATTAGGGTTAATTTGTCTGAATCAGGATGTCCAGGATTAGAGGATTTTCAGGATGTGGTTGTTTATTTGAAGTGGGGATTTTCAGGATTTTTTTGTCTGAATCAGGATGTCCAGAATTAAAGGATTTTCAGGATGTGGTTGTTTGATTGTCTATGGGAAGTACAGATTTTAGGATTTTCAGGATGTTGTTGTTTATTTTCAGTGGGGATTTTGAGGATTTTTTTGTCTGAATCAGGATGTCCAGGATTACAGGATATTCAGGATGTTGTTGTTTATTTGACGTGGGGATTTTGAAGATTTTTTTGTCTGAATCAGGATAACCAGGATTAGAGGATTTTCAGGATGTAGTTGTTTGATTGTCTATAAAATATAAAGATTTTGGAATGATAGATAAGTTATCAGTTAAATTATCCGCTGTTAATTCTTGACTATTACTGTAACTGTATTTTATAATCTTCAAATCTTCACAGACAATTCATCAATAACAATCCTGTACATCCTAAAATCCTGGAAATCCTGATTCAGACAATTACAATTTCAGCATCCCACCAACAACTTACAAATCACAATCCTGTAAATCCTAAAATCCTGGACATCCTGATTCAGACAAAAAATATGAATCGGATATTTTCATTATGTTGGGTTGCGTTCCTTAATCTAAGCTAGAAGATGAGCAATTCCTACGAATTGCTTCGCTATCGCACTAAAACTGAGTTTTGGTGTACCTTAGCCATGCTTTTACAGTATTATTGCTTAACAAGTAGTTTATAACTTCTTGTTAAAATCAGTAAATATATTGCTTGTAAAATATACACTTAAATATTAATATAATAGAATAATTACTCTGTTGCAATAGATTGAGGACTATGCTACATATCAAAATCGTTCGTTCTTTTTTGACAGTGATTCTCACCTGTGTGATAATTTTAAACAGTTTTGTTAGTCCAGCTTTTGCTGGTTGTAATCCAGACATTGGATTAAGTAATGGAAAGACGGTTGTTGAAGCTGTTGCTGAAACTGGTGCTGCTGTCAGTGCTGCTGTCAGTGCTGCTACGGGGTTATCTGTTGCTGCAACTTCGGGAGCAGGAATCGCTTCAGGTCTAGCTGCGGCTGGTGGTATAGTAGGTGGAGGTATGGCCGCGGGACCTGCTGTATTGGCTGGTGGTCCGGCTTATGCTGGAGCAAAAATATTGAACGCAACTTTATTTAAAGAAGAATCTGGTTTGTCTGAGAAAGAATGTAATGCTCGTTCAGCAGCAAGAACCGCTACAAATATTGGCGCTGCGGTTGGTGTAACTGGCGCTGGTGCTGTAACGGTGGTGGCTGGTGCTTCTGGTGCTGCAATTATGAGTACCCTTGCAGGTATTGGTGGTGTTGTAGGTGGAGGTGCGATTGCTGGTACTGCTATAGTTGCTGCTGCGCCTGTAGTTGCTGCTGGCGCTATTGGATATGGAATCTACAAACTTTTTGGAGGCGGTAAAGAATAATCCGTATGGTGCATAACCACCAGCGTAACGCACCATTTCCATAACAAAATCAAATCAATTACAAAAATTCAGATCCCCGACTTCTTTTTTCAACCCCACCAATAAATGATAAATTGATATCAGAAGTCGGGGATCTTAGAGACTACAAATTAACTATAAGCCTCCATCGGTAAACAAGAACAAACAAAATTCCTATCCCCAAAAGCAGCATCTATTCTCCCCACACTTGGCCAGAACTTATATTCCTTATTCCAAGGTGCAGGATAAGCAGCTTGTTCACGGGAATAGGGATGATTCCACTCACCAATAATCAAACTTTCCGCAGTGTGAGGGGCATTTTTCAAAACATTATCGTGAATGTCCATTTTACCAGATTCAATTGCCGCAACTTCCTCACGAATCGCAATCAAAGCATCACAAAATCTATCTAATTCCTGTTTAGATTCACTTTCCGTTGGTTCAACCATAATTGTCCCAGCAACAGGCCAAGAAACAGTAGGTGCATGAAAACCATAATCCATTAACCGCTTCGCAACATCATCAATTTCAATCTGCGCTGATTTCTTCAAACTTCGCAAATCTAAAATACATTCATGTGCCACCAAACCATTTTTTCCCTGATACAAAACCGGATAATAAGACTCTAATTTCTTAGCCATGTAATTAGCATTCAAAATGGCAATTTTGGTTGCTTCCGTCAACCCATCTGCACCCATCATGATAATATACATCCAAGAAATCACTAAGATACTTGCACTACCCCAAGGTGCAGCAGAAACCGCACCCAAATCACCACCCATTCTCACCACAGAATGTCCGGGTAAAAACGGTACAAGGTGGGAAGCGACACCAATGGGACCCATACCGGGACCACCACCACCATGAGGAATACAGAAAGTTTTGTGTAAGTTCAAATGACAGACATCTGCACCAAAATCACCAGGACGACAAATACCCACTTGGGCATTCATATTAGCGCCGTCCATGTAAACTTGTCCACCGTGACTATGAATTACCGCACAAATTTCTTGAATTGCTTCTTCAAATACCCCATGAGTTGATGGATATGTCACCATTAAAGCTGATAATTCATGACTATGTTTTTCAGCTTTGGCTTTTAAATCTTCAACATCAATATTACCATGATCATCACAAGCAACTCCCACAACTTTCATTCCACACATTACCGCACTCGCGGGATTTGTTCCATGTGCAGATTGCGGAATCAAACAAACGTTTCTGTGTCCTTCTCCGCGACTTTGATGATATTCATGAATTACCAAAAGTCCCGCATATTCACCTTGAGAACCTGCATTTGGTTGTAAGGAAATTCCGGCAAAACCTGTAATTTCTCCTAACCATGCTTCTAGTTGTTGGAACAGGATTTGATAACCTCTAGTTTGGGAAATTGGCGCAAAAGGATGGATTTTACCAAATTCCGCCCATGTTACCGGAATCATTTCTGAAGTTGCGTTTAACTTCATGGTACAAGAACCCAAGGGAATCATTGAGGTGGTTAATGATAAATCCTTGCTTTCTAGTTGATGCAAATAACGTAATAACTCAGTTTCAGAATGATAACGGTTAAAAACTGGGTGGGTGAGATATTTACTTTGACGTGATAATTGAGAATGAGAAATTGGTAATTCTTCAACGGTAAAAGGTAATTGATCTTTCAATGCGAAAACTTGCCAAAGGTCAATTAAATCTGCTTCTGTGGTAGTTTCATCTAAGGAAATACCTACGGTTGAATTATCAAAAATTCTCAAGTTGATATTTCTCTCATTCGCAGCGTCGAGAATTGCTTCTAATTTGGTATTTCCTAATTCTACCCGCAAGGTATCAAAGAAGTTTTCTGAACTGATTTTATAACCTAACTTTTGCAAACCTGCGGCTAAAGTTGCAGTTAGTTCATGGATATTTTGGGCGATCGCTCTCAGTCCATCTGGTCCATGATACACTGCATACATACTCGCCATCACTGCCAATAAAACCTGTGCCGTGCAAATATTACTGGTGGCCTTATCTCTGCGGATGTGTTGTTCGCGGGTTTGCAAAGCTAAACGGTATGCAGGTTTACCATGAATATCTTTTGATACCCCGACAATACGCCCTGGAACGAGCCGTTTATACTCTTCCTTCGTGGCAAAATAAGCAGCGTGTGGTCCCCCAAATCCCAAGGGAATACCGAAGCGTTGGGTACTACCTACAGCAATATCAGCCCCTAATTCACCGGGGGGTGTGAGTAATGTTAAACTTAAAGGATCTGCGGCTATTGTCACCAATGCACCCTGAGCATGGGACTTTGTGATAAAATTGCGGTAGTCGTAAATTGTCCCGTCGGTTGCGGGATATTGCAGAACTGCACCAAAGATAGTTTCGGAAAAATCGAAAGTTTGATGATCACCGATAATGATGTTTATGCCTAAAGGTTTGGCGCGTGTTTGCAATACATCAATGGTTTGAGGATGACATTCACTAGACACAAAATAGTTATGGGATTTATTTTTGCACACACCATAACTCATACTCATGGCTTCTGCGGCTGCTGTCCCTTCGTCAAGCAAAGAAGCGTTAGCAATTTCTAAACCCGTTAAGTCAATAATCATGGTTTGGAAATTTAACAACGCTTCCAAACGTCCTTGGGCAATTTCTGGCTGATAAGGGGTGTATGCTGTATACCAACCGGGATTTTCTAAGATGTTGCGTTGAATGACGGTAGGGGTAATACAGTCATAATATCCCATACCGATAAATGAGCGATAAACTTGATTTTTATCGGCTATTTGCTTTAATTTTGCCAGTGCTGCGTATTCGCTTTGCGCTGCTGGTAGATTAAGGGTTTGATGAAACCGGATTGCCTGTGGTACTGTTTTATCAATCAGATCATCAAGGCTGGAAAGACCTAATAAATCTAGCATTTGCTGAACATCATCGGGTTTTGGTGCAATGTGTCTTTGTGCAAAGTTGCCTAATTTTTGACTAGTGTGAGGTTGAGTGCGCGGGGGATTAGCTACCACAAATCGTTCTCCAAAGGTTTCTGTATTAATATATTGTAATGATCACTTTTGGATATTAGGGTTTTTTCTATAGCAATTCTATGTGAGTTGTAAATAGGGTTTTTTAACTAACCACAGAGGCACAGAGGTCACAGAGGTGGAGAATGAAGAGATTTACGCCTATGGCAAGTTTGTGGGTTTACGTTTTATTTAGTTTGGTAATGTTTCCATTTTTGCTGTAGTCGTTTTCTTTTTTCGGGTGTTAAGGTATGGAAACAGTGGGGACAGGAAATACTTTTTTCATATTCTGGGGAGGTTTTATCTTTTTCGGAAACGGGATATCCACAAGCAAAGCATAATTCTTGATTTCCTGTTTCTAAGTTATGACTAACTGTGATTCTTTCATCAAAAATAAAACATTCTCCTTCCCATAAACTTTCTGTTTGGGGAACTTCTTCTAGATATTTGAGAATGCCTCCTTTGAGGTGATAAATTTCTTCAAAACCTTGAGAAAGTAAATAAGATGAGGCTTTTTCACAACGAATTCCTCCAGTACAAAACATGGCTACTTTTTTATGTTTTTTGGGGTCAAGATGTTTTTGTACATATTCGGGAAAATCTCGAAATATCTGAGTTTGCGGATTTTCTGCTCCTTTGAAAGTCCCAATGGTGACTTCATAATCATTGCGGGTATCAATGACTGTGACTTCTGGGTTAGAAATTAAATCATTCCAGTCTTCGGGTTTGACATAAGTTCCTACTTTTTCCGCTGGGTTTACTTCTGGTAAGCCTAAAGTGACAATTTCTGGCTTTAAGCGGATTTTTAACCGCTCAAATGGGGGAATTTCTGTGTAGGATTCTTTATGTTCTAAATCTGCAAACCGTGAATCATTGCGAAGAAAGGCTAGAACTGTGTCAATTTGCTGACGAGAACCGGCAATTGTGCCGTTAATTCCTTCCTGTGCTAGTAAGATAGTTCCTTTGATTCCTTGTGACTGACAAAGGGATAATAAGGCTACTTGTAGTTCTCTACAATCAGGGAGATTCACGAATTTATATAGTGCAGCAACAACTGTCTGATTTTCTTGGTTCATGGTCTTGGCAAATTAATAATAATAGTTTATGATGACTTAGTTATGTAAAATCAACCCTTTTTACATAAAAAACACACTTGGGGGTTTAGCTCAGTTGGTAGAGCGCCTGCTTTGCAAGCAGGATGTCAGCGGTTCGAGTCCGCTAACCTCCATTGATTTACGAAATACGTCTCACGCAAAGGCGCAAAGGCGCAAAGAATAAAAGCCGCATTTCAATCCAGCAAACCCTAATTATGTTTAAATACTAAGGAAAGGTTATTTGCTGGCATGGGGTAAGTTTGGTGCAATATCAGATTTTGGGCTTCAGCAGCTTTAACTACATCTTCTAGGTTACGCACTCCCCAGTCTGGATTCTGTGCTTGTAAAGACTCATCAAAATCAGCGTTACTGGGTGCGGTATGTTCGCCATTTTGTTTATAGGGACCATATAAGTAGAGTATACCACCAGGTGGCAGAATCCGTCCAGCCCCTGCCATTAGTCCTAAACAGGATGACCAAGGGGAAATATGAATCATGTTAATATTGACAATGGCAGAAATAGGTGGTTGTGGTATTATCTCTTTTTCCACAGGCCAAATTGGTGAACTTGCATCTAAATCTAGGGGTGGCTGCATGGCTTTACAGGGGAAAAATTCAGTCCAGGCGCTAATACTAGCACGCAGTTCTGGGTTAGGGTCTGAAGGTAGCCATTGTCGAGGTGCAAGGTGATAGGAGAAAAATGTAGCGTGTTCACCTGTGCCACTGGCTATTTCTAAAATAGTCCCATGTTGAGGCAATATTTGTAAAAGCAATTCTAGAATCGGTTCGCGGTTGCGCTGGGTTGCGGGGGCAAATCTTCGCTGGTCTGCGGGTGTGTTCATTATGATTATGATAATTAAATTAGCAGCGCTTCCTAGGTCTCGCTATCTCTTCGAGACGCTACCGCGAACGCTATCGCTCAATTTTAGCTTTTTTCGCCACACTACAGGAGAACAATTTGCCTAAGTCTATTCATTCTACCCAACCTCCCCTAAAATTTATTCCTCAACGTCATAATCCCTTCGTTGTTAAAGTCGTGTCTTGGTTTTTGCCTTTGATTTTGCGGGTGAGAACTAGACCTTGGCTACCTGCGGGTATTGTCAATATTGAAGCTAAAAACGCCGAAGTTTTAGCTAAATTATACCACGAATTTCAAGCAGGTAAAGTCCGATTTTTAATTGCTTTCCGTCACCCAGAGGTGGAAGATCCTCTATCTATGTTATACCTACTATCACGGATTGTCCCCCAGGCAGCCAGGGAAAAAGGTATTAGTCTCAAATACCCTGTTCACAGTCATTTTATGTATGAACGAGGAATGACTTTATGGGCAGGAAAGTGGTTGGGATGGTTATTTTCTAGACTTGGTGGTGTACCAATTCGTAGGGGTAAGCGCGTAGACAGAAACGCTATCCAAATGGCCAGGGAATTATTTGCTAATGCCGAAATGCCGATTGCGATCGCTCCTGAAGGTGGTACAAATGGACATAGTAGTATAGTCAGTCCTTTAGAACCGGGTGTGGCGCAATTGGGTTTTTGGTGTGTGGAAGATTTAAAAAAGGCTAACCGCGAAGAACAGGTTTTTATTATTCCTATTGGCATTAAATATAGTTATGTTAATCCCCCTTGGCAAAAAATAGATTGGCTTTTATCTAAATTGGAAGCTGATAGCGGTTTACCTGGGACGGAACTTAGTACAAATGGAAAGGAACGGGAAGGAATTTTATATCAGCGGGTTTTACGTTTAGCTGAATATCTAATTTCGGAAATGGAGGAATTTTATCGCCGTTTCTATCATCAGGATTTTCCAGAAATTATCAGTTCAGAAGTTCCTATAAATGAATTGTTAACTACTAGATTACACCGTTTGATGGACACTGCTTTGAAAATTACGGAAAAGTATTTTAATATCCAGCCTCAAGGTAATTTTATTGATAGATGTCGCCGTTTAGAGGATGCTGGTTGGAATTATATTTATCGAGACGATATTGCCGATATTCCAAGTTTACCACCTTTTAAACGGGGTCTAGCTGATTGGGTAGCTGAAGAAGCCGATTTAAAAATGCAGCATATGAGAATTGCTGAAAGTTTTGTGGCGGTTACTGCTGATTATATTCTCGAAAAACCCACACCAGAAAGATTTGCAGAAACGCTTTTATTAATGTTTGATATGTTGTCTCGCATTCAGAATTCTACTTTACCAGGAAGACCGCGTTTAGGTTGGAAACAAGCTATGATTTTTGTTGGTGAACCGATTAATGTGAATACAAGATGGGAAAATTGTCAAGGGAATAAACAAGCTTTGCGAAAGGGTGTAAGTGAGTTGACGCAGGATTTACAAGTGATGTTGGAAGGGTTAATTCAGGACTAAGTTCACACTCCAGACGCAGAGGCGCGAAGAGGTTTTGTAATAGTTTCATCTATCGGCGAAACTATTCAAAATATCTTCAGGTAAAGGAACATCAAAATATTTTGAGATGACCTCATCTACTTTATTATACTTGCTGAGAGCGATCGCCAAAAAACCAGAAACCCCGATATTGGTAAATTGAAGTATGAAAATAGAAAATATGTCCACGCAAACTAACCACAGCTTTAAGTAGTGAGACAAAATTAATTACACAATGTCATTGCGTAAGCCTTGCGTGGCGTTAGCCATATGGAACGAAGTGAAATGAAGCAATTCCAAGGGTTGTGATTGCTTCCCTTCCCTCGCAATGACTGTCAATATTTTTGTTCAGTTACTTACTATGTGAATTTAACCGGATTTGATATGACCTGTTCCCTTTTTTTGGTGATAATAGAAATTGCGAATCTGTGGAGATATAGAAGAAAATGACTAAGTTACGGGTGGGTTTACTGTTTGGTGGACGTTCTGGAGAACATGAGGTTTCAATAATTTCAGCCGGGGCGATCGCCCATGCCCTCACTTTAGAAGAAAATGCTAAAGAATACGAAGTTTTACCTTTCTACATTCAAAAGAATGGCAGTTGGCAAGCAGGAGTTACTGCACAACAGGTTTTAACATCTGGTGTTCCCCATGAAATCCCCTCCATAACCCCTAATTTATGGCAATTTCCTCCAGAAACTCAAGAAGTTGATCTTTGGTTTCCCGTGCTTCATGGTCCTAATGGCGAAGATGGTACAATTCAAGGTTTACTAACTTTGATGCAAGTTCCCTTTGTGGGTTCTGGAGTCTTGGGTTCAGCCATAGGAATGGATAAAATTGCCATGAAAATGGCTTTTGCCCAAGCGGGATTACCTCAAGTAAAATATATTGCTGTCAGCAGAGAGCAAGTTTGGTCAAATGCTTGTGTATTTCCCAAGCTGTGTGATGAAATTGAAGCCACATTGGGCTATCCCTGCTTTGTCAAACCTGCTAATCTAGGTTCGTCGGTGGGAATTGCCAAAGTGCGATCGCGTCAAGAATTAGAAACAGCTTTAGATAATGCCGCCACCCATGATAGGCGAATTATTGTCGAAGCTGGAGTTGTAGCCAGAGAAGTCGAATGTGCCGTTTTAGGTAACGAAAACCCCAAAGCCTCCGTTGTTGGTGAAATTACCTTTAATAGTGATTTTTACGATTACGAAACCAAATATACCCCTGGGAAAGCCGATTTATTCATTCCCGCAAATTTACCAGATACAGTAGCACAGCAAATTCAAGACATGGCTTTACAAGCCTTTGCGGCTGTTGATGCCGCTGGTTTATCCAGAGTAGACTTTTTCTATGTAGAAGCTACCGGAGAACTTTTTATTAACGAAATTAACACTTTCCCAGGGTTTACCTCCACAAGTATGTATCCCCAACTCTGGGCTAATACGGGTATACCCTTTGCCCAATTAGTACATCAGTTAATTCAACTAGCGATCGCCAGGCATTCTCCCATTAATTAAGGGGATTAGGGATAGGAGATAGCGGATTAGTTAAAAGGGGAAAATATTTCTTTTTCCTATTGTCATAAATATAGGACTCCTATTTGATTTTTGAACAGAACTCGGTACATACTGAAATCCTTCTTCCCTGTTCCCTGTTCCCTGTTCCCTGTTCCCTAACTCAACGGAAAATTCAGGAATCAAACCGGATTCCTATATGATTTATGTGATTAATGTGATGGATAATGAACAAGAGTTAAAAGAAAAGCGAAACACTGGAAGAATTCTAGTAAATCTACTGAAAAAATACCCTGGAATCTGGTTCTTGAGTTTGTTAATAATTCCGATAGGATTTGTAATTATTGCCTATAATCAACTAATTTATATTGGCTATGTGCCACAGGTAAAACAGGCAGAAACTCCATATATCCCCGTACAATCAACCATTTCTACATTTTCCGATACTAGTAATCCCCTACCTCTATGGTTGATCATTGCCGTCATCTTCTGCTGTTCCAGCGGTTCGTTGGTAATTTTCTACCTATTACAAAATTCCAAAGAAAGCACAAGAACTAGTCAACGCCATCGCAATAGTCAAAAAATGCCCTCCCGAAAGCGTTATAAACCCACTAATAGTAAAAATTTGCTCATAATTTCGCCTCCAGAAAAAATCTATCCCCTTCATGCCAATACAGAATTTGTCAAAGACAGACAAGATTCACGATTTCTCTGAAAACCTAGCAATACAAGACTTTCAAGAAAATGCCAACTTGGCAACCAAGTTTTAATTACCTAAGTTACATTGATGCAAGATAAACAACCTCAATTCTGTGGTTATTAACGTTTACTAAATATTGATTATTTCAGACAATCCCTTAATTTATGCTCACATTTTTCAGCGTAAATAACAATGATTTATAAACACTTGATTGACCATTAATTGAATCAAAAATAATCACAATAATCAGATTTGACATTTGCTGCAAAGGGAATATTAACCGCATATCAATACTGTCGTTGTTAAATCAACCCCCCTAAATAACTGGCAGTATTTATATATGTTCCCAAACGCTACAGCAGTAAATGTAGAGTGGGAGATTTTAGGCTTTTGGTATGCCTTCTCCCACTCTCTTTTTATTTATAACAACCTTGTATCTTAGAGGGTTTTAGCGCAGGTACGAGGCAGGTACGGAAAATTGCCTGAATTTCTATCATTAGTCAATTTTCAAAATTCAACAGAAATCGGTCTCTTTTAAAAACTCTAAAATTGCTGCATTCACCACATCAGCAGAACCAGTTGACGCATCATGATAACAGTTTTGCAAAATTTGTAAGCGAGAATTAGGCAAATGTTGATGTAATTTTTCTCCATGACTAACAGGAAACCAACTATCTTGATCACCCCATAAAACCAAAGTTGGACATTCAATATTTTTGAGATTATTTTGAATATTTTTCAGCATACTTGGCTGATTTTTTCGCAAATTCTCAATTTCTTGAGCAGCAATTTGTAACTCTTCAGCCACTTTTACCAAAGTCCCCGGAATTTCAATGAATGGGTAAGTAATCCAATAAATATCTTCTTCTGTTAATAATGAAGGATTATATAATACCTTGCGTCTTTCTGCTCCCATCACTTCTCTGACTAAAGGTGCAAACCAATATGCAAGACGTAAATCATCAATTGCATGGATAATTTCTATTGGTGTTTGTGCCAGTAAACCCATAGACCAATGAGGTAAAGTTTCTGTAAAAATAGGAGCGTTAATTACTACTAACCGTCCGATTAAATCAGGACTTTTACCAGCTAATCCCAGAGAAATTAATGCCCCTATAGATTCGGCGACAATTATCGGTGGTTCATCACATAAAGCTTGAATAATGCGTTTTAATTCAATAATTTGATGTCCTGTTTCTTCTCGACGAGATACGGGCTTTTCTGAAAAACCAAAACATTTAAAATCACAACAAATTACTCGAAAATATCGAGATAATGGTTCAATACTATGCCGCCAATTATAACTCCAACTGCCTAAACCATGTAATAAAATCAGCGGTCTCCCGTTACCTTTTTCACCATAGGCTATTTGAATTGGATAACCTTGAGAATCATTAATAATCAGATTTTGCCGCCCTTGAGGAAAATTATCTTGCCACCAATCTTTCATGATTTTATAGATAAGTCATTTAACTACCAGTAAAAATTTGCCATAATATTCTTATTAATATCACGGGTATGGATATTAAAACAATAGCCAGTAGAAATAAGCCAATACTAAAAATGAGGATAAATGAATTATCTGCTTTTTGATTTTGATGCGGAGATTTTAAAGCTGCTTCCAATAAAATGATATTGTAATTATTCGCTCTCCAAGCAAAATCAAACAAATCTCCTAACATGGGAATAGCCCCAACTAAGGAATCTACAATTACATTCATTACCATCCGTCCTAATGTGGCTACGGGTACGCCTAATTGTGCGGCTTCCATGATAATATAAAATGAAAATATTAATCCTAAAGCATCACCACCTATGGGTAGTAATCCAATAATTGGATCTAACCCGACTCCTATTTGTGTTCCGGGAATAGTAATTATATTATCTAATAGTCCACTAAATTGACGTAGACGCTTTAATCGAGGTGCATAACCATCAGGTGTAATTACAAATGGTTCAGAAGAATTAGGCATTATTAATTATTTCCACTGACTGAGTGATCAACTTTCTTATTATCTCATTTTCTTAACTCAAATTTTTTCATATTTAGGGCTGGCTGAATAAAGCTAGAACCATTTACCAATAAGGATTTTGCATATTTTGATCATAAAAAAGTGCAAGTTTTTAGCTAATGGTGTCTCAAAACAGTTGCATTTTTCCTGATCGGATAAGTAGGTGGACACAATAAAACCAAACTGTGTAAAGAAACGTAAAATCGCTGAAAACTTCTTCACTCTTGCCTCTTGCCTCTTGCCTTTTGCCTTGCCATAACGACAATTTTCAACGCCAACCTACTTATGGGAAATTGAGACTATCCAGGCTGAAACTGTTCCCTGTACCCAGTTAAGAGTTCCCCTACCCTCACAGATAACTTTTATGGCTTACGCCGCGCTACGCTATCAGCAAACCCTACATATATCCAGGTATACTTGTTTTTTACGAGCTTGACTAATTCCCAAGTTGTTTGCAAATTTATCTCTCAACATATTTAAGCTCTGACTAAGTAGGTGAACACAATAAAACCAAACTGTGTAAAGAAATGTAAAATCGCCTAAACCCTCTTCACTCTTGCCTCTTGCCTCTTGCCTTTTGCCTTGCCATAACGACAATTTTCAACGCCAACCTACTTAGATTGAGTTATTCGGTGACAATCAACATTGATAATTTTTTTCTAGTCTACTACTCTATTGGTTCTATCAAAAAGGTTAAACCTATCTCTACTACAAAAAACTTCTATGACTCAAGATCTCACACAAAAATGGTTAACCGAAATTCAGTCTCTCACACAACAGATGACGAAATTTCAGCGGGAACGAGATGAAGCTTGGGAAAGTTCGCAAAAATGGCGACAACTTTATAATACCGAAGCAGAACAACGGCGTGTAGACGCAAAAATGCACCAAGAAGCTATGGTGTCTATAAAGGCTGAAGTCCAAAAATTTTCGGTTGTTAATGGGGAAACAGGAACTGATATGACTACAGCTATTCAGCAAGAAATTTCCCAGTTTAATTCTATAGAAGAGTTACAAACTCAATTGTTAGAAGTCATACAGGAACGTGATTGTCTATTACAAGCTTTGAAACTTGAGCAAGAAAATCACGCTCAAACTCGAAAAAGTCTTACTACAGCTTTAGGTGATGCTATTGATAGTTTAGCCCGTTTAAGAGCGGGCAGCAAAAATACAGGAGGTGATTGACACTCCCTAACCCTCCCCTTTATAAGGGGAGGGTTAGGGAGGGGTAAAACATTTGATACAGCAATCATTTCAATTATGTGATGCTTAGATCCCCGACTTCTTAAAGAAGTCGGGGATCTTAATTTGAGAATAGTAGAAATTAACCGAAATGTTTGATGATTGCGTCTGCAAATTCAGAACACTTTAATGGTTGTACAGGTGGTTCCATTAACCGCGCTAAGTCATAAGTAACTTGACCATTGACGATCGCATCACCCAATCCTTTTTTAATTAAATCTGCGGCTTCTTGCCAACCCATATATTCCAGCATCATCACACCGGAAAGAATCACCGAACCGGGGTTAATTCTGTCTAAGCCCGCGTGCTTTGGTGCTGTCCCATGAGTAGCTTCAAAAATCGCGCAGGAGTCGCCAATATTTGCCCCTGGACCCATACCTAAACCGCCAACAATAGCAGCAGCAGCATCGGATAAATAATCACCGTTCAGGTTCATTGTCGCCAGAATAGAATACTCATCTGGTCGAGTTTGGATTTGTTGAAAGATACTATCAGCAATGCGATCATTGACCATGATTTTCTCTTTCCATTTACCGTTTCCGTGACTGTCCCAAATTGTATTGAGAACGGTTTCAACTTCCTTGACAATTTGGGCTTTTTTCTCTGGAGTCAGGGAATCAAAACCAGGATCAATTTCATGGGCATTTTCTTCTAAGGAAATATTGGGGTTTTTTTCCTTATTACCCAAAATCCAAGATTCCCGTTCTGTCACGCACTCTTGACGAAATTCGCTGGTTGCTAATTCATAACCCCAATCCCGGAAAGCGCCTTCTGTGTATTTCATGATATTGCCTTTATGCACCAAGGTGACTTGTTGCTTATTTTTGGGCAATAACAAAGCGTGTTTAATGGCACGTCTCACCAAACGCTGAGAACCGGTTTTGCTGATGGGTTTGATGCCGATACCAGCGTCCAGGGGAATTTGCTTTTTACCATGTTCTGGGGTAGCAGGTATCAATTCCTCATTCAAGAATTTTATCAGGCGATCGCCGATTTCACTACCTTGCTTCCACTCAATCCCCAAATAAATATCTTCCGTATTTTCCCGATAAACAATCACATCCAGTTTTTCAGGAGTTTTGTGGGGAGAAGGAGTTCCAGCGTAATAACGACAAGGACGCACGCAAGTATAAAGATCAAAGATTTGGCGTAATGCCACATTTAAAGACCGAATCCCCCCACCGACAGGAGTAGTCAAAGGACCCTTAATAGCTATGCCATATTCTTTAATCGCCGTCAATGTATCCTGGGGCAAATACTGGTATGTACCATAGAGATCACAGGCTTCATCACCAGCATAAACCCTAAACCAGCTAATTTTTCTTTTGCCCTTGTATGCCTTAGCGATCGCCGCATCCAGCACCTTTTCCGTCGCTGGCCAAATATCTATACCCGTACCATCACCGCGAATAAAAGGAATAATTGGATTTTCAGGAACAACCGGTTCACCATTTTTGAAGGTAATTTTCGCGCCGATAGTGGGAGGAGTAATCTTTTCGTACATAATTCACACATTCCAAATAGAAGAAATTCACAAGTTCGTAGGGGCGCAGGGCCTGCGCCCTAAGATCCAGGTCTTGCGCCCTAAGATCCAGGTCTTGCGCCCTAAGATCCAGGTCTTGCGCCCTAAGATCATTACAGTAACCCCTGGATTCTATGACCCCTTACCTGATAAAGTATTGTTAGTTAGGATTTGCACAGTCCACTGGGAGTAATTTTTTCAGACACACACTCAAAGACTTTGCAAATTCACTTCGCTATTCGTCCTTCATTTTGTAGAATAACCGATAGCAATAGATAGTTTATTCACGCTCACGCTAACACGAGTAACGGCATGACAGACCCAATGATTGTATCAGGCACTACAAATGATCTCGACTCCCTCCGCCAAAAGTTAATCGCTGGGTCCGAAAAAGTCCAACAACAAATCATCCCGCAGTTAGCTGACTTGGGTAATGATGGGTTAGATGTGTTGAAGGAATTTTTGCTGAAACGTCGTGATACCCCAGCAACTTGGATTGATGGTAAAGTCTACCAAGTCATCTATAATACTAATGCACCGACAGATCAAGAATTTCTACAAACTAACTTTCCTGAAGGAATTGTACCCCTAAAATCGGACTGTGGGATCAGTTACAATTCTTTGCAAAAGTTACTTGCCAATCAAGATTTTCAAGCGGCTGATCTCTTGACAATTCAAAAAATGTGTGAAGCGGCAAGTCCCCAAGCAGTACAAAGAAAATGGCTATACTTTACCGAGGTAGAAGGTTTACCAATTCAAGACTTACGCACTATCAATCAACTCTGGGTAGTTCACTCAGAAGGTAAATTTGGCTTCTCTGTCCAGCGCGAAATTTGGTTAGGTTTAAGTAAAAATTGGGTCAACTTATGGCCAAAAATCAACTGGAAGAATGGTAATAACTGGACAAGATATCCCAACGGGTTCACATGGGATTTAAGCGCCCCTAGAGGTCATCTACCGCTCTCTAACCAACTGCGCGGGGTGCGAACCATGTCTTCTTTATTGTCCCATCCAGCTTGGATTAAGTAGACCTTTTACTTTGACACTCTCCGGTCTAAAGACGCGGAGATTCTCTAGAGAGTTTCAGTCTATATCCCTCAGTTATCCCAGTTTCAGGCATTGCCTTAAATATTTGGGTTCTTGCCCTGATTTCGTTTGCCCTGACGGGCGAAATCATATCTGACAAGCGTAACTTTCCGAGAGTCCCCCGGTAGCTTTTTACGTCTTTAGTGACAATTTAATTGTATCACGAATATTGAAGGCAATTAATTCGCCTGTGTGCGTTTTCCCCTTCGGTCTGAAGACGCGAAGCCTCCAACGCTACCGCGTTCCTCTTGTGGGTTTGCGAGGGAAGGGAAGCAATCACAACCCTTGGAATTGCTTCATTTCACTTCGTTCCATATGGCTAACGCCACGCTACGCTTACGCAATGACATTGTGTAATTAATTCTGTCTCACTACTTATTATTATTTTCGGATTGCACCACAAGAAATTTGAGGATATTCTTTTATTTGGAAGTCTCTAATCGCAATATATATGAGTTTGTTAGATCCCCAACTTGTTTGAGAAATCTGGAATCTGAAATTAATCAACTGCAATTTAGAGAAACTTAATAAGAGGAACATAAAATGCACGATATTTTAATTTTCCAAGATAAAACATTACTTAATCAAGCACTAACTCACCGTTCTTATGTCAACGAACACCCAGGAGAAGAACATAACGAGCGCCTAGAGTTTCTTGGTGATGCTATTCTCAATTTTTTAAGCGGTGAATATCTCTATGAACTTCATCCAGAAAAAGGAGAAGATGAATTAACTCGTCGTCGTTCTGCATTAGTAGATGAAAAACAATTAGCAAAATTTGCGATTGAAGTAGGTTTAGACTTGAGAATCCGTTTAGGACAAGGTGCAATTCTTGATGGAGGATATAATAATCCTAACTTATTAAGTAGTACCTTTGAAGCAGTTATTGGTGCTTATTATCGAGATAAAAATTGCAATATTGCATTACTTCGCCCTATTGTAGAAAAACTTTTTGCCTCTGTACCTGAGAATATTGTTGTATCTCGCTCTAATGTAGACTCAAAAAACCGCCTTCAGGAGTGGGTACAAAGTAGTGGTAACACAACTCCACCCAAATATGTTACAAGACAAATAGGTGGACAATCTCATACACCAATATTTGAATCTGATGTCTTTGAAGTAGTGAATGGGAAAGAAATATGGCGGGGAAAAGGACAAGGACGCAATAAAAAAGATGCAGAAAAAGCTGCTGCTGAAAATGCGTTAGATAACTTGTAGAAAATGGTTATTAACTTGATAATTGTTGATTTTCTGCTTGTATTGGCGAATATAATTCGCAGCTACACAGACAGAACTCATCTATTCCTGCTGTCCCGTGAGAGGGTGTTTGAAAAGTCATGATTGCTGTATCAAATGTTTTACCCCTCCCTAACCCTCCCCTTATAAAGGGGAGGGAACTGGATTTTCTTGTTTCAATAAAACCAAACTGTGTAAAGAAACGTAAAATCCCTGAAAACTTCTTTACTCTTGCCTCTTGCCTTGCTATGACGACAATTTTCAACGCCAACCTACTTAAGGGGGGTAACAATATGATGAAAATTACGGGATACCACTTTTAAAACATCCTCTAAGGGATACATGGGTTTCAAACCCTTGATTTTTCATTAGTTCACGCAGGTGGACTTAGCCTGTGTAGTAGCGATTTATAATCGCCGGAAACTATTATTCATGACGAATACTGATGTTATTACTGAATATAAATGTTAATGTTCTATCATGATTCAGAATTGAGTAAGTCAGCTTAAT
The DNA here is from genome assembly GCF_001277295.1 of Anabaena sp. WA102. Lineage (NCBI taxonomy): Bacteria > Bacillati > Cyanobacteriota > Cyanophyceae > Nostocales > Nostocaceae > Anabaena > Anabaena sp. WA102. Next base: position 3,106,988 of record NZ_CP011456.1, read on the forward strand.
CCAGTACATTTAATTTAATAGTGCTGGAACGGAGGAACCAAATTGTGGGGCGTATTTTTGTCTTGACTAATTTAGGAATTTAAGATTTAAAACTCAAATCAAATCTAAAATCAAGCAAAAAAAGGTATCTCTCAACCTTAGCCCGTCAGCTAACTTCGTAGGCATTGAGAGGAGACTGAAGAGACAGAATTTTAATTATTTCTGATCTTATCAGTGTCCAAGGTTGGTACTAGTTAATGTTTCCATAACCAAGCTTAACTCTGCTGAGGTGAAATAAATGATATTGCAACTAAATTTAGCTGCCATTGTCGCAGTTGCTGGAAAAGCTATTTGGAGAAAAACCAAACCAGTAATTTTTCAAGATACTTTCGTATTTCCCGCACTCGGCTGTTTAGGAATTATTTTATTGTGGTGGGTAGTAGCACTAGCTAACCATGAATTAATGCCCACACCACCGGAAGCTTTAATTGCCAATTGGGACTATATCTTACATCCATTCTATGAGAGAGGTCCAGGTGATTTAGGAATTGGTTGGTTATTATTAGCCAGTTTACGGCGGGTAATATTAGGATTTGGTTTAGGGGCATTAGTAGCAATTCCCTTGGGTTTTTTGATTGGAATTTCAAGACCCGCAATGCTGGCTTTTAATCCCATTATTCAGATTTTCAAACCTGTATCACCCTTAGCCTGGTTGCCAATTTCTTTATCTCTGTTTAATTTAGCAGATCCTTCCGCTATTTTTGTGATTTTCATTACTTCCCTCTGGCCAACTATTATTAATACAGCATTAGGAGTTTCTAGTGTACCAAAAGACTATTTAGATGTAGCACAAGTCCTAGAAATGCCCCGTTGGCGACAGATTACTAAAATTATTCTACCTGCTAGTTTGCCTTATATTTTTACAGGTTTGCGAATTAGTTTAGGTATTGCTTGGTTGGTAATTGTGGCTGTAGAAATGTTGACAGGTGGAATAGGAATTGGCTTTTTTGTTTGGGATGAATGGAGTCGTTTAAATCTGAGTTCTGTATTTTTAGCAGTGTTTATAATTGGCTTAACTGGGTTGATTTTAGATTACGGTGTGGGCAAACTTCAAGAGTTAGTTACTCACCGTCCAGGAAGTTGATGATTTTATCTCACGCAGAGGCGCAGAGAGGATGAAAAGAATTTTTCAAATATAATTATCAATTACTATGACTGAAAATCATTTAACTCGCAGAGATTTTATTGCAGGAATGGGGGCGACAACTGCGGGAATAATATTATCATCCTGTGCTGTTTCGGGAGATAAATCTGCGAAGGGACTAACAGAAGAAGCTTTAGCGGTGATACCAGTAGTCAAATCCCAAGATTTAGAAAAACCGGACATTACTGTGGGTTATGTTCCTGTTAATGATTGTGCGCCATTTGCGATCGCTTGGAAAAAAGGATTTTTCCGCAAATATGGTTTAAATGTTACACTCAACCGCGAAGCCAGTTGGGCTACCTCCCGCGACGGCTTAATTTTCGGTCGTCTCGACGCTTCCCCCGTCGTCTCCGGTGCTGTTACCAACGCTAGAATAGGTGCAGAAGGTGCGCGTCATGCCCCCTTATGTGCAGCAATGACCATCCACCGACATGGTAACGCCATGACCATGAATCGGGATATGTGGGACTATGGCATTCGTCCCTGGTATGAATATCAACAAAAATACGGTGATGGGGCTTTAGAAGCCTTTGGGAAGGACTTTCGCGGCTATTTTGACAAACAACCCCCAGAAAAGAAAATCTGGGCTGTAGTCCTCAGTTCTGCCATTTATGAATACTTTGCTCGCTATCTTTCTGCTGCTGCGGGTGTTGATCCTCTTAAAGAATTTCGGGTCATAATTGTTCCACCACCGCAAATGGTAACAAACATGAGAATTGGGGCAATGCAAGCTTACATGGTCGCCGAACCTTGGAATACTAGAGCAATTACAGGTAATGAAGGTATTGGTTTTACATTCGCTCAAGGTAAGGAAATTTGGCACGGACATCCAGATAGACTCCTGGGTGTAATGGAATCTTTTATTGTTAATTATCCTAAAACTTACCGTTCTTTGGTAAAGGCAATGATTGAAGCTTGTCAATATTGTAGCAAACCCGAAAATCGTCAAGAAATAGCCGAATTACTGACAGAAAGATCATTTACTGGTGCGAAACCTAAAAAGCCGGGTGTGCCTATTACTAAATTTACTGGACCGGGAATTATTGGCAATTATAATTATGGTGGTTTTGATGGCAAAGACCGCACTATCAAAGCAGATGACACCACAATTTTTTATGATCTTCCTAACAGTATTCCCCTCGAAAAAGGGGAACATTCTACATTTTTATGGCGTTCTCGCAGTCTTTGGTTAATGACTCAAGCAGCACGGTGGGGACAAATCAAAGAAATTCCTAAAAATGCTGAAGAAGTAGCCGCAAAAGGTTGGAGAACCGATTTATATCGAGAGATAGCCGCAGAAATGGGAATTGAATGTCCCAAAGATGATTATAAAGTTGAACCTCCTGAAGCATTTATAGATAAAAAAGGATTTGATCCTAGTAATCCTGTAGGATATCTTCATAGTTTTGATATCCGTGCTAACGCTCCTTCTCAGTTTTTTTTATCCTAAAAAATAGGTAATTAATTATGGAATATATAACTTCATCCCAACATAATATTACAGAAACTTTGCCCCGTAACGGATTTTTAGAAATCGAAAATTTAGTTAAATCCTATCCAACCCAGGACAAAGGAAAATTCACAGTTTTAGATCATGTTAATTTGACTATTAAGGAAGATGAATATATTTCTGTAATTGGTCATTCTGGTTGTGGTAAATCCACATTATTAAAAATAATTGGTGGTTTTGAAAAAGCTACATCTGGTTCAGTTCGCTTAGATGGAAAAGAGATTCGTAAACCAGGAGCCGATAGAATGATGGTATTTCAAAATTATTCATTATTACCTTGGTTAACTGTCCGCGAAAATATCCGTTTAGCAGTAGATGAAGTTTTGAAAAATGCCAACCGTGCCGAAAAAATTAGCATTGTCAATGAACATTTAGCAATGGTAAACTTAACCCCAGCCGCAGATAAATACCCTGATGAAATTTCTGGAGGAATGAAACAAAGGGTTGGTATTGCTAGGGCTTTAGCAATTCGTCCCAAAATGTTATTAATGGATGAACCTTTTGGGGCTTTGGATGCCTTAACTCGTGGTAAATTACAACGTCAAGTATTAGATATTTGGGAACATCATCGTCAAGCAGTCATGATGATTACCCATGATGTTGACGAAGCAATTTATATGTCAGACCGAATTATTTTGATGACGAATGGACCATCGGCAAAAATAGGAGAAATTTTAAAAGTTCCTTTTGAACATCCCAGAGATAGAATAGCCATGCGTAACTCCACAGAATATTTTGAACTTCGCAATCATGCTCTGAATTTTCTTGATCAAAATTTCACACCAGAGTAGGGACAAACCCCCCGTAGTTGACCAGATTTGCTTAAATTTTTGGCGTTGCTGATAGCCTGCGTGGCGTAGCCATATCGAGGTATGAAATTCCCAAATTGAACCTTTAAAACTCAAACCTCAGTGCGTGATTGCGCCTTGGCGTGAGACTAAAATTCATACCCTTAATCAGCAACGCCAAATTTTTGTTCCCTAATTACCAGAGACAACTTTTAAGCCCGGAGAGTTTAAAATTTCAGTATTATCTTTTCTCACTATTAAAGTGGAGGTAGAATTTCCATCTTCAGTTATAGGTTGTTCTAAAATGTAGACATAATCCCCATTTTTCCAACCTGTAACACATTTACCATCTCGACAGGAGACTTTACCACCTGTTAACTGGAGACATTTACCATTAGTATCACATCCTTGATAACTGACATCTCCCGTACCATTAACTCCATTCCAAGAATCAGTATTACTCAAAGTAATTGTCCATTTATCATTACTTAAAGTTTGTGATTTACCACTTTGGGAATTACTGCTTGGTGATTTTTCCTCTACACCTGCATTTACAACTTCCATTTTTGTAATAATGGATTCCTTGCGAGTTTTACCACAAGGTTCTGCACTTTGACAATCACTCACTGATTGGATTTCATAAACGGCATTAACTTTTTTATTTAACACCTTTTTTTCATCAGCACACATTTCAAAAGTCGCCCCAACATTGTGTTCAATTCCTTTTTTATCTACTAAAGTGACGTAACACATTAAATCACCATTGACTAATTTTGTAACCGTTCCCTCCTTGGGTTTTATACTTGTACCCGTTTTAGTATTTTTATCTAGATTATTACGAAAAAATTTTCTCTTATGTTCTTTATTATCTTTATTTCTTTGTGTTTCTGATGCTTGTTTATCTTCTTTTTCACTGACTGCTACTGGAGAAGTTTCCGTTGGACTTTCAGTAACACTATTACTCGAATTTTCTTGAACTGCAACCTTGGGTGCGTTATCACAACCTATCAAAGATACATAGCTAAGAATGACAGCAATTGCGGGAATTAATTTTTTCATGGTGAAATTACAATAATCGAGAATATTCCCGTATTTTAACATAAACCTAAATTATACTTTTAATATTTATCAGGAATTTTCACATATAAAAATAGAAATCATGAATGATATTTGAGAAATTTTAATATCATGGTGAGTTACGCTGTAGCTAACATACCTTAGTCGTCTGTCAAGAACTAATTGACGGGTAAATAAATTTTTCTTCTTCCTTCTTTCTTCGCGCTCTTTGCGTCCTAATGCCTACGGCACGCTCCGCGAACGTGGTTCATTTCTTCTTTATCCGTCAAAATTTATTTGACAGACTACTAGTTATCAAAAATAAAATATTACTCCTATATCAGAATTTTTTTAGATACAACCTGAATTAATTGATAATCTTTAAAACTACCAATAACCCGATAATGTATTGGTAACTCAACAAAACTCGGTTGGTAAATCCAAGCATAACTCAAAATAGGTAACTGGGAAACTAAATCTACATTCTTCCCATATTGAGGTGTATAGAAGTAAATTAGCAGAGATTCTTTATCATTAAATCCTTTACCTTTAACAAAGTTAATCGGATGATTATGCAAAACTTTATTAATTGTTTCTTGTTTGTAAAATACTCTAAAATCTGGGTTGAAATCACCTAACAAACCTAAATTACCTGCTGTAGCTACAGATAACCAACAACTAATTAATAAGCTACCTAGCCAATAATGAGAAGTTAAAAACTTACGGTGATAATAAAACTTACCTATCCAGATTAACGGCACAATTAAGCTACCAAAACCAGAACATATCATCAGAATTGCATATTTGTGAATATTTACCTCACCCCAAACTAAAATACTTATTCCGGCTAAAACTAAAATTATGCCTAATATTCCCCAAGCACAACTGATATTTCTTGGTAAATAAATCATCTCATGAGATGAATATTGATCATCAAATCCTTTTTGGTAAATTTTTCCTAACCAATCTAAACCCACCGCAGATAAAAAAGCAATAAATGGATAAATGCAAAGACTATAATGAGATAAACGAGTGGAAAATATACTCAATTCAGTAAATAAGATAACGGGAAACCCGATTAATATTAATGGATATTTAGAAATTGAATACCGAATTACTAATGTTATTCCTAATAAACTAAAAAAGAACCAAGGAAAAGATTTTAAAGCTAGATTCCATACATAAAATAAAATGCCATTTCTATGTTGTTCATGACTACCTAGTTCTATAACAAATCCCAATAAAGCTGCAATACTATCGCTACCATAACGTAACCAGCTAAAATAAAGCCAAATTAAGGTAGGAATTAAACCGACCAAAAACCCTAAATACAACATGGGGTTAGTTAAATGACGATGACGACGATGATCTATGATTAAATAAGGTAATAATGCCATCATTGGCAGAAAAATCATTAAACTTCTTATCAAAAAACCTAAGCCAAAACTCACCCCGGTGATAAAACCATATAAATATCGTTCTTGAGGATTTATATCAGATTTTAATAAAAAGAAAATTCCTATAAATACTAATAATATAGTTGGTAAATCTGGTGTTGATAACCGACAATATTGTATCCACAAAAATTCTACGCTGAGAATAATAATTCCCCAAAATGCTAATTTTTGAGATAAAAGAATTTCTCCCACTTTATAAATAACAAATATGCTCAAAATTCCCGCAATCATTGTCGGTATTCTCGCGGTTGTATCACTAACGCCAAATATTTGATAAAAAATAGCAATTAACCAATAAAAACCAGGGGTCTTATGATGAGGATGACCCCAAGGTGATACCCAATCACCTGTTTCCAACATTTGTCTGGCTCTCAAAGCATAAAGTGTTTCATCATGAGCCATGAGACTGGTTTCCCCAGAAGTAAATAACAATAAAGGAAGTAGCCAAATTAATAACTTGCAATATGGGAATTGCCAAAATAGCCGAATTAATTGGATAATATTGATGATTCGTGGTGATTTAAAAAACATTTATGAATTGTAAAATATAGTATTTTTCATGTAAAATAAGTGAAGTTATCAAAACTAACTTACCAATTAGAATACTAGCCAAAATTTTTAGATCAGGTAAAAAAGACATTTATGCTACTGCAACCAAATCAACGGATTAAGTTAGATGAATCGGATGATCAGTTATTCTATAATTACCCTCGCTTTGTCACTCATGTAGATAATGGTTTTATTCAACAATTAACTGATTTATATTATCAGCGACTTCGAGCAAATATGCGTGTTCTTGATTTAATGAGTAGCTGGGTATCGCATCTACCTACAGAGATAGATTTTGCTCATGTACAAGGACATGGACTAAATGCTGAAGAACTAGCCCGAAATACTCAATTAAATCATTATTTTGTCCAAAATCTCAATACAAATCTCCAGTTACCTTTTCCAGATCAAGACTTTGATGCTGTTATTAACTGTGTTTCTGTGCAATATATCCAATACCCAGAGGCTATATTTTCGGAAATACACCGCATTCTTAAACCCGGTGGGATCGCAATTATTAGTTTTTCTAACCGGATGTTTTTTCAAAAGGCAATTCAAGCCTGGCGAGATGGTTCGGAAGCTTTTAGAGTAGAATTGGTCAAGGGCTATTTTACCTCAGTTCCTGGATTCACGACCCCGGAAGTGATTTGTTCGACCTCAACAGCACCAATTTTCTTGCAGTGGTTGGGAGTAGCAGGTGGAGATCCTTTTTATGCAGTGATAGCTCAACGTCTCGCGTAGTCTTGTACTACAAAAATATCCAAATATTTTGTGATGATCACTACCTCCAATCATTATTTAAAAGTAAATTTTCTAGTTTGTAAGTGACAAAATAGTTGATAATTGCCTCACAAGCTCAAGTATCAAGGAGAAGCCAAAAATGGTGATAAATCGTGGGCGGAGAGTTTTAGCTGCTGTACTGCTATCAATTGTACTACTGACTACAGCTTGCGCGACAAAAGCACCCAGTCGTTTTGATCAAGTACAACAGGAAAGTACGAAGCAAAGAAGTGGACAGGCAGTAGTTAAAAATGCAACTCAGGGTAGTAAATTAAATGAATTCTTCCCCAGTGGCGGAGATGGCTATGATCGAGTCTACACCCAAGAGAAAAAGGGCTTTTCTGAGGCAAACTTGAAAAAGGGTGGTAAGGTAGTTGCCCAACTCGCTATTTCTGATACTAGTAGCATACCAGGGGCAGCGGCTAAATTTGCTAATAGCACCGAAAAAATAGGTGGTTATCCCGCAGTAAAAGTTGGTAATACTCAAACTTCTGTGCTAGTGAATAAGTACCAAGTGAAGGTGATTTCTAAAAGTCCATCATTTACTGCGAGCGATCGCGCAGCTTGGATAGGAAAATTTAATCTTGATGGTTTAGCAACGTTGAAATAGTTTAATCGCTTCCCTAACTAACAACCGACGTTAATACAAAACATACATAAGGAGAATTTTGTGAGTAAACCAATTCAGCAGCTAGTTGACGAACTACCAACCAGTAATTTGACTGTTTCCATGTTGAACGCTTTAGATTTTGTTGCTCCTGGAGAATGGGAAAATACAGTTGGTTTTGTGAATACCATTAAAACTGTTACCGGGGAGACTGACGAAGACTTAATTCAACAAATTGGCGAAAGAGCAATTTATTTATTTAACGATAAATCCCAAGGATATCAAACCGCCCTCTGGCTTTATCAAACCGTTGACGGTGCAGATAAGGCTTTGGGTGCAGCAGCTTTGGCTAATAAAATTGGGGAAAACATTCCCATGCTCGGTTTTTTAAACTCCCTGACTCCCAAACCAGACAAAGCTCAAACCATTGACTTAACCCTGAAATTAGTAGCTGAAGTCGTCGCCTTTTGTCAAATTAATGGCATTCCTGGAGATAGTATCGGCGATTTTGTCGGCTCTTTAGGTGAGTATGGTGGTGAGTCACTTATCCGCATGGTGGCATTAGTTTGTGTTGATGGTTTAATACCCCTTGGACCAGATTTTATTAACAAAGCCTTATCTGGGATTAGTCGAATGAGTCCCCAGGATTTAAACCAAAACCAGACTTTCCAAAGCATCAAAAATACTATTCCTGGCAATAGCGATTCTGGTAAACTCGACTTTATCGGTAACAGTTTTCAATCAGTTAGCGGTTGGATGAGTGGACTTGTGAACAGCCATAATCTAACTCCACAAAAAGTAATTAGTAATTTGCAATCTTTCACACAAATTGCTGATGACAAGCTAGATTATCTAGCAGCATTTATAGATGTGTCTACAAATTACTATGAACACACAGGAACTCAGACTTTAGCACGACGTTTAATTGAACGAGCCGTAGCTGAAATTTAGTCTGTAGGGGCGCAGGGTCTGCGCCCTCTATTTTATTGAATTCTAGCGATAACCACTATATTTTGAAGTACAAGAAGAAATAATTAACCGCAGATGGAAGAAGATGGACGCAGATAAACGCAGATAAATTTGGACTTCATCCTTTTAAATCTGAGTCTTTATGAGTATAAGTATGACAGCTTGTCTTTTGACACAATTTCTATTTATAGGGAAAATGGAAATTAGTGATTGTTATTACCGGGTGTGAGTCCAAAAATATGACTAAGAATTGTTTCCTACCAGTTTATTTACTAAGTTTACTGGTAGCATTTCCTGCTGTAGCTGCTGATAATGAAAATAATCAAAATGCAGTCAATTTAGATATTCCTAATTTAAGTGAAATTGAATTAACCGCCACAAATGCTCAATTATTAACCCAACAACCAACAGTAACCGAAGTTAAGCCAGAACCCGCCCCAGAAACAGATTTAACTCCTACAGACGATGCAGATATTTCCATAGAAACCATTGGGGAAAAAGATGTTCTCCCTGAATCTACTCCCACTTATGTAATTGAAAAAGAGGAAATTCAAAAACAGGGTGCAACTAGTGTTGCTGATGTTTTAAAAAGAATGCCCGGTTTTGCTATTAATGATGTGGGACATGGCGCAGATATTCACACAGGTACATACTATCGAGGAGCTTCAATTAATCAATCTATATTTTTGATTAATGGTAGACCAATTAATAGTAATATCAATACATATCATGGTGCAACTGATTTAAATAGTATTCCGATAGAGGCTATTGAACGAGTCGAATTATATAGCGGTACGGCTGCTTCTTTATATGGTTCTTCAGCCTTTGGCGGAGTTGTCAATATCATTACCAAAGAAGGTTATGGCAAGCCAAAATTAAATGCTAGTGCCGAATTTGGTTCATTAAACTTAAATAATCAACAGGTAACTTATAGTGGATCAACGAGTAAAGTAAAATACAATTTTAGCTTTGAAAGGTTCTTTATAGATAATCGTTACCGCGTTCCTGTTGGTGCTGCAAATCGTGATGCTCAAGGATATTTTTCTAATGCAGACACAGCTACCAGCACTTATTTTGGTAGTGTCGGAATAGATTTAGATCCTAAAAACTCTTTGAATTTGGATGTTACTGCACTCAGTAGCCGTCGGGGGTTAACTTATTTTGGTTCTCGATATTCTGGCTTACAACTACAAAAAGACAGATTAGATCATGATGGTTTGAATCTTGGGTTATCTTGGAAAACTCGACTTGGTAAGGGAGATAATTCCAATTTAACAACTACATTTGGTTACAACCGAGATTATTTTAGCACCTATGGACCAACCGTTAATAATAGCGGTAGAGAATATTATAGAACTGGAATTTTAGATACACAACAATTAAAAGCTAGGATAGATCATGAATGGAAAATTACCCCGAATAATCAATTACGTTGGGGATTAGATTTAAAAAATACTGATTTAATTGGCGATGTTTTGAGTACAGATCCAGAAAGAATTGCTAAAAATGAAAGGGAAGATAGAAGTACATTTAATACAGCTTTATTTGCTGTCAATATTTGGCAACTTAGCGATGCTTTGCAAGCAGATTTAGGGGTAAGACAAAACTTTGATAGTCAATTTGGGAGTTATTTTAATCCTAGTGTTGGGTTACGTTATGCAGTTAATCCAGCTATTGCAGTGCGTGGAAGTTGGGCAGGGGCGCAGCGCAATCCAGGGTTAGATCAATTATATGTTTTTGATACGGTTCATAATTGGAATCCTAACCCCGATTTAAAACCAGAAACAGGTTCTACTTGGACTGCGGGAGTAGATGTAATTTTGTCAAAAAATCTCTTAGGACAATTTACTTATTTTGGCAGTAGTTTAGATAATCGTTTGGGAGTTATTAATAATCAATGGCAAAATATTGGTTTAGTAGATACCAATGGTTTAGAAGCAGCATTGCAATTAAAAATTGCCAGTGCATGGTCAACTTTTATCAACTATACTTATACAGATGCTCAAATCAAAACAGGCACAGAAAAGGGGTTACAATTAGGCTTAATTCCCTATTCTTCACTACAAACCGGAATTGGTTATCAAAAGGATGGATGGCAAGGTAATTTATATGCTACTTATAATAGCGGTACTCGTCGTTCTGTTTTTAATAATTCTGGAGCAGGAGAAAAAAGTACAGATTTTGCCCCGTCTTTCTTTAATTTAGATTTGAGTGGACGGATTCCTGTAAATAAAAACTTGGGATTAACTTTTTACTTAGAAAATCTTCTCGGTGAACAATATGAACGAGTGAATCGGATATATAGTCCTGGTTTTACTTTCCGTGTGGGTCTAACTTCTAGTTTGTAGGCAACTTTCCCTCAATTTAGGTACAATCTATAAGCTGACATAACCTTGACTTAACCAAAATGACAAGCATCTCCACCCCTACCCTCAAAATCCCCGAACTCCTAGCACCTGCGGGTAACTGGGAATGCGCTCAAGCCGCAGTAGAAAATGGTGCGGATGCGATTTATTTTGGTTTAGAAAAGTTTAACGCGAGAATGCGGGCTGAGAATTTCACGGAAGCAGATTTACCCGAATTAATGGAATTTTTGCACCTGCGGGGAGTCAAAGGTTATATCACTCTGAATACCTTGATTTTTCCCCAGGAACTAACGGAAGCACAGCAATACCTCAAAACTATCATTTCTGCTGGTGTTGATGCTGTCATCGTGCAGGATGTGGGTATTTGTCGGTTGATTCGTCATCTTTCCCCTGACTTTCCGATTCATGCTTCGACCCAAATGACTATTACCAGTGCTGCGGGGGTAGAATTTGCTAAATCTTTGGGTTGTCAATTGGTAGTTTTGGCAAGAGAATGTTCGATTTCTGAAATTAATAAAATTCAACAACAAATATCTCAAAAAAATACTTCCTTACCTTTAGAGGTTTTTGTTCACGGTGCTTTGTGTGTCGCATATTCTGGACAATGTTTAACCAGTGAATCACTAGGAGGACGTTCTGCAAATCGGGGAGAATGCGCTCAAGCTTGTAGAATGCCTTATGATTTAATTGCAGATGGGGAAGTTGTGAATTTAGGCGATCGCAAATATTTATTAAGTCCTCAAGATTTAGCAGGTTTAGACGTTTTACCAGAGTTAGTAAAATCTGGAGTGACTTCTTTGAAAATTGAAGGACGGTTGAAAGCACCGGAATATGTTGCTAATGTAACTCGCGTTTATCGTCAAGCTTTAAATCAACTATTAGAAACAAATGTAGAGACGTTTTCTAGTCGAAAGAAAGACCAATATAAGTTAGAAATGGCATTTTCTCGCGGACTATATACAGGTTGGTTTGAGGGAATTAATAATCAAGAATTAGTGCATGGGAGATTTGGCAAAAAACGCGGTGTTTATTTGGGAGAAGTTACCCGAATTAGAAATGCCGAAATAACAATAAAGCTAGAAGCACCTGTCAAACCGGGAGATGGGATTGTTTTTGATTGCGGACACCCAGAAAGGAAGGAAGAAGGGGGACGAATATATGCAGTTATTCCTAATGGTCAGGATGTCATCTTAACTTTTGGCAGAAATGATTTAAATTTCCATAATATCCATATAGGTGATAAAGTTTGGAAGACAAATGATCCAGAATTGGATAAACAAATCCGTCAAAGTTATACTGGGGAACATCCCCAATTTACCAGACCGATTAATATCGAAGTACATGGAGAGATTGGCGAAAAACTAATAGCTATATCCCGTGATCAATCTTGGAATATAGTGCAAGTAGAATCAGAAATATTAATAGCTGAGGCACATACAAAACCCCTCTCTACAGAAAGATTAAAAGAACAATTTGGCAGGTTAGGAAATACACCTTTCCATTTAGATACTTTTATAAATAATCTCAACGGTAATATTATGTTACCTGTGAGTGAGTTAAACCGAATGCGTCGGGAAATAGTTAGCAAATTAGAGGAATTAAGAAGTAGACCCAAACTTTGGGAATTAAATCATCACGGAAAATGGCAAGATTTAATTAGTTCTAAATCTACACCAATTCCTGCTTCCCCTTCCCTGATTGTTTTGGTGAGAAACATCGAACAATTAAAAGCAGTATTAACAACAGATATCAAAACTATATATTGTGAATTTGAAGATCCTCGCAATTATAAAGAAGCAGTAAAAATAGTCCGAGAATCAAAACAGGAAGAAATTAGTATTTTTGTCGCACCACCCCGGATAACCAAACCTGGAGAAACCTGGATTTTAAAACAAGTTCTTGCTTCCCAAGCTGATGGTTATTTAATTAGAAATTATGACCAATTAGAATATTTTGCGAATGAAAGATGTGTTGGTGACTTTTCCTTAAATATTGCTAACCCTTTAACCGCAGATTACTTTAAAAACGGCTTTAATTTAGAACGATTAACAGCATCTTACGACTTAAATATTAATCAACTCGAAGATCTAATTACCAATTACCCAGCACAAAATTTTGAAGTCACAATTCATCAACATATCCCTATGTTTCACATGGAACATTGTGTATTCTGCGCTTTTCTGTCTGAAGGAACAGATTACACCAATTGTGGTAGACCTTGCGATACACAAGCGGTTACAATCAGAGACAGAGTAGGTAGTGAACACATTCTTAAAGCAGACGCAGGATGTAGAAATACAGTATATAACGCAACGGCACAAACCGGAGCAGAATACGTACAACGGCTGATTTCATTGGGTTTACAGCACTTACGGATTGAATTTGTCAGCGAAACACCGGAACAAGTGGAAAAAACCATACATAGCTATCAGAAATTACTCCAAGGAGAAATCATCGGTTCGCAACTGTGGAGAGAATTGAAGCTACAAAACCAATTAGGTGTGACTCGTGGTGCATTGGGGATAATGTAGCTAAATGGCAATAAGTAGTATTACAATACTTATGCACCTTGATTACTACTTTTTATGTCCAGTTTAATGCCCCAGTGCCAGCAATTGCAAGCACAAGTTGAATCTATTCTCCAACTTCTACAGCAAGAAGCAGCTTTGCGTTCTCAAGATATTACATCTGTGCAAATTTCTTTGGATAAAGCAGTTTGTCCCAAGTTTGAAATTGTGTTTGCTGGTGCTTTTAGTGCGGGTAAATCCATGTTGATTAATGCCCTATTAGAGAGGGAATTATTATATAGTGCAGAAGGACACGCGACTGGTACAGAATGTAAAATTGAATATGCACCTGTAGATTCAGAAAGAGTTGTTTTAACCTTTTTGAGTGAAGCAGAAATTCAAGAACAAGCGGTATTTTTATGTCAGCAATTGGGATTTAATACCGTAGAGAATATCCATAAACAAGATGTAGTTGATTTATTGCATCAAGGTTGTACAGCAATTATTCAACAAGAAGGAGGAGAGAGTAAATCAGAACTGCGATCGCTTTGTCAGAGAAAGTCCCAGATTTTATAACGAAGGCACATTTTCTATCTATCAATTTCGACAAGTATTAGAACAAACATCCCAAGGTTACGACGCAGAAAGTATAGTTGACGCTGAACCTGCAATTAGACAATTATTAAAGTTAGATTTTGAACCGAAAGTTTCTTACAGTATTCGTCAATCTTTCCGTCAAACCATCAACCAAAGTATTAAAATTCAGTTGTTACCAATGGTGGAAAAACAAGCAGATGAGATATTACAACAATATACTTATGCGCGGGCTTATTTAGAGAAGAATTTGCAACAAGAATCTGAGGAAAAGATTGCTAATAATCAACGTTTGTTGAGTCAGGTTGAGGGGAAAATTGAGGAGTATAATACAGCAGTTGCGGGAATTAATGGCTGTTTACAAGCGATGCAGTTGTATGAACATTTACTGCCGATAATTGGGGAGGAAGAGGTATAATGTGTTGGGTGAATACGAGGTTTTTCTGTGTTCACCTAATAGGAGTTTTCTCACGCAAAGGCGCAAAGACGCAAAGGAAGAAAGAGATGAAAGATAATTTTGAAATTATAAGTTCTGAACAAAGTGATGTTGTGATTGATTTTGATGGTTATATTTTAAAAGCCAGTCAATTAGATTTAGCTTTGTCAAAAGTAATCTTAGATAAGGGTAGTTTAAAGCACTTAAATCATGAACTAGAATCTATAAATAGTCGTGTTTTACCATCCGTGAAAAAACCTGATGATTGGATAAATAATGGTGTTGATTGTCAGATTTTAAAACCTAGTAAAAATTGGCAAAAAGGAAAATTAAGAATGAAAGTTTCTCTAGAATTTTGTCCTGACGAACCAGAAATCAAAGAACCAGAATCACTCCTTCAGGAGATAGAACGTAAGCTAAATGAAGCTACATCATAAATTAATTAGTCTACGCAGGTGGACTTTGTTTGTGTAGATGCGATTTTAATTAATTGTCTGAATCAGGATGTCCAGGATTTAAGGATTTTCAGGATTATTAATTTATTAATTGTCCAAATCAGAGTTTTATCATGTAAAAACGCAAAGGAAGAAAGAGATGGAAGATAATTTTAAGTTGATAGAATGCAATGATGATGATGTGATTGAATGTAATGATTTAACTTACAAAGTTAATAAATTGAAACAAGCATTTGAATTTATAGGGAGTGATACAAACTTTTTAAGTTCTTTATGGGAAGCATTACGAAGACAAAAAATTCATTATTTACAAGACAGACATTATAATACTGAATGCTTCAAGGAAGGTATGGAGGTTAAAATGCTAAACTTAGGTTATAAATCTTGGAAGAAAGGAAAATTGAGATTTAAACTTAGCATTGAATTTTATGTTGAAGAAGAACACACAGAAATCAAAGAACCTGAATCACCTCTTGATGATTTACGACGTAAGATAAACGAAGCTACATCATAAATAAATTAGTCCACACAGATAGAATTTGTTTGTGTGGATGCGATTTTACTTAATTGTCAGAATCAGGATATCCAGGATTTAAGGATTGACAGGATTATTAATTGTCAGAATCAGGATTTTCTAAAAAGTTAATTTATTTTAAGATTAATAATTGATGATATATTTATTAGTATGATTAGTGAAGATAGTAAAGAATGAAAATTTTATTCTAAAAATACAAACACCAAACTACATCCTGTAAATCCTCAAATCCTGGATATCCTGATTCAGACAAAATATAAAATCAAGAAATCCCCAAATATAAACATCAAACTACATCCTGTACATCCTCAAATCCTGGATATCCTGATTCTGACAAATAGAAGGTGAAACAGATAATGATTAATCTTAAATATCAAATGATAATTCAATGGTCAGAAGAAGATAACTGTTTTTTAGTAGGGTTTCCTGACTTTCCTGGACAAATTTGGCGTACACATGGAGACACTTATCAAGAAGCAGTTAATAATGGAATTGAGGCTTTAGAATCATTAGTAATCGCTTATCAAGCAACAGGTGAAACTCTGCCACAACCAACATTTAATCAAGCTGCATAAATTCAAGAATTTATTGATTTTCTTGAGTAACGTTTTGCTGCATTTTTTTTCACGCAGAGGCGCAAAGAGGAGGAGAGATGAAAGAGAAGTTTCAAATTTTAAATGATAAACAAGGTGATATTGTTGTTTCATTTTACAACCTGGTAAAAATTGGCAAAAAGGAAAACTTAGAATCAAAGTTACTCTCCAATTTTGTCCTGATGAACCAGAAATTGAAGAAATCAAAGAACCAGAATCACCCCTTGACGAGTAACTGTTCACACCCCCCCCTATCTTTAACGAGAGATCAAGGGTTTCGATAATTTTAGAGGGGGGGAGTGAATAACTACCTTGACGACTTACGACGAATGATCAATGATGCTACATAACCTCATCTTCTTTCCTCTGTGACTCTGCGCCTTTGCGCGAAACCAAAACATGAACAAAACCCCACGCATTCCTATACCCCCAGAAGTCAGAACCTACGTTTTCCAAAGAGACAAATATCAATGTCAAAGCTGCGGTAAAATCTCCCAAGAAACTCAACTCAGTATTGATCATATTATCCCCTTATCTCGTGGGGGAAGAAACGATATTAGTAATTTACAAACTCTCTGCTTAATTTGTAATCAGCAAAAAACTAATAACATTGATAACCGTTTTCGACGACATTTTGAAACTTAGTGATATTTAGATCCCCGACTTCTCTAAGAAGTCGGGGATCTGATTCTTATTCTTTCACCGTTTTAAACCATTCACTTATCCCGTCAGCTAAAATATTAGCCATTTTCTTCTGTGCTTGGGGATTAACTATTTCCTCAAACTCATAAGGACTACTCATAAAACCTAACTCTAATAATACCGCCGGTGCAGCATGGGGACGAGTCAGGGCTAAATTATTCCAAAACACACCATAGGCAGGTTTACCAAGTTTTTTAACTACGTAATTTTGTAAAAATACTGCGAGGCTGTGTGATTGAGGATGATACCAAAAAGTACCAAAGCCTTTAGTTTTTTCCGCATCACCATTATCTGGTAAAGAGTTATGATGAACGGAAAGAGCGATCGCAGGTTCTTCTGTATTAATAATTACCTGACGTTCCCCCAAAGACACATCTCGATCATCATCCCGCGTCATCACCACCTTAGCGCCGCGCTTCACCAACTCATCTCGCAGCAATTGAGAAATTATCAAATTCACATCTTTTTCTAAATACCCAGTTGGACCACTAGCACCAGATTCTTTACCACCATGTCCCGGATCAAGTACAATTTTGATGCCAGATAAAGGTGAACGTTTGCTATTTTCAAGATGGGGTGGATGACGTAAAGTTAAAACCAAAGTTGTATTATCATACCTCAGCTTATAGCCCCACTGTTGGAGCTTTTTGAGGTTAAAAGTATATTTGATCTGTGTGGGACTTACCTGTTGCCAATCTAGGCGAGAAATCAGGCGATTATCATCTAGGCGAATTGTGTCTGTTTGGGCAGTGGTATTGTAAAGGGTAAGAGTGAAAGCATTATTTCCCTGTTCCACACTCACCGGCACAGCAGTTTCTAAAGGGAAACGAATCTCCGTCGCTTCAGCTAATTGCCGATAACCCACACTCCGAATCACCGTCTGTGGTGCAACCGCACCTGATATAATTTTAGTTTCCTTGCTATTAATCCAAGCCCCATAGTCTAAGCGCAACCATTCACCGTTCTTACCCGTAACACTCGCCATAGTTCCCTTTGGCAATGGTGTAAGTCGTGAATAATCGGTACTAGATCCCGTGCGAGTAACGCCTGATTCTGATGCAATTTCTGCAACTGGTAACTGTGTCGGGGACAGAATTTCGATTTTGCCTAAACCAGTTTGAGTTATTCTTTGATCATTAATTTGTAAATTAAATTGAGGTTTTCCTAAATCAGCAGCATTTGTGACTGTTGTACAACCTTGGTATTTGGTAAGACTAGAAAGATTAGGCTGATTTAACCCCGTCAAGACACTTGAATTTGGAGGTAATTGTGCCTGGGAAGGTTGGGGTAAAAGGGCAATATTTTGATTTACCAGATTCACCCAGACAGTAGCTTGAGGTGGTGCAACTGCACTAAAACAAATTAATTCTCCTGGTAATCTGGCAATATCAGCAGCAGGAGTCAAGGAATCCTTAGCAAAGCCTAAACCTTGGGGTAACTCAGGTTGAGTAGACACCCTGATGATCTTAATCTCTCGTTCTTGATTTTGGTAACGGACTTTAAATATATTTTCCCCTAACTGCAAGGGAAAACTAGGGGAAAAATGCCCAGCTTTGCTACGGTTAATCAGCTTACCATTAATTAAAACCTGACCTTTGGGGGGGGCTGTACCGATAAAAAATATTTTTTCTGTGCTGGTTTGGTAGTTTGTCGGGGGAAAAACTACTAAAAGTGGTTCTTGTGCTAATGCAACTGAGGAGGTGACTAAGAAATTAAATAATACTAACCCTAAGAGTTTTTTCATGGACAAACACAGAAGATTTGAGGATAGAGACTGTGGCACAATAGCCAAGATGGAATCAAATATGAATGCAAAAGTGGCAATACATTGGTCTCAAATAAGAGAATTCAATCGGGTAAAATTCATCCTGCATACAAGCCTCCAACATTGTTTACACAAATTCTCCTGCGGGAACAAAATCTATTAAGAGTTGCTAGAAATTGAAAATACTATGACTAAGTTTATCTTTGTAACTGGGGGCGTTGTTTCCAGTATTGGTAAGGGCATTGTAGCAGCAAGTCTGGGACGTTTGCTTAAATCGCGGGATTATTCGGTTTCGATTCTTAAACTCGATCCCTATATTAACGTTGATCCAGGCACAATGAGTCCTTTTCAACATGGGGAAGTTTTTGTCACCCAAGACGGTGCAGAAACAGATTTGGATTTGGGACATTACGAGCGCTTTACTGATACTTCTATGTCTCGATTAAACAGTGTTACTACTGGCTTGATTTATCAGTCAGTTATTAACAAGGAACGCCGAGGCGACTACAATGGCGGCACTGTTCAGGTAATTCCTCACATTACCAATGAAATCAAAGACAGAATTCTCAGAGTTGCTAAAGAAACTAATCCTTCCGCAGTAATTACGGAAATTGGTGGGACTGTGGGTGATATTGAATCACTGCCTTTTTTAGAAGCAATTCGCCAATTGCGAAAGGAAGTAGGAAAGCGTAATGTGTTATATATGCACGTTACTTTGTTGCCTTGGATTGCTGCGGCGGGAGAGATGAAAACCAAGCCTACTCAACATTCTGTGAAAGAATTGAGATCCATTGGCATTCAACCAGATATTCTAGTATGTCGGAGCGATCGCCCCATTCCTGTAGGCTTGAAACAAAAGTTATCAGAGTTTTGTGATGTCCCTGTAGAATGTGTTATTACCAGTCCAGATGCCCGTAGTATCTATGAAGTCCCAGTAATTTTAGAACGGGAAGGATTAGCCGAACAAGTTCTCAACTTACTGCAAATGGAACAACGTCAACCCAATATGACACAATGGGAAACGATGGTAGACCGGATGTATAATCCTCAACACACCGTCGAAATCGCCATTGTTGGTAAATATGTGCGGTTAGGTGATGCCTACCTTTCTGTGGTTGAGTCTTTACGTCATGCGGCTATTGCAACTCATGGTGATTTGCGTCTGCGGTGGGTAAACTCGGAAGTTTTGGAAAATGAACCACCGGAAAACTATCTCTCAGGTGTTGATGGTATCATCGTTCCTGGCGGCTTTGGTAGTCGAGGGATAGACGGGAAAATTGCCGCGATTAAATACGCACGCGATCGCCAAATTCCCTTTTTAGGTTTATGCTTAGGAATGCAGTGTTCCGTGATTGAATGGGCGAGAAATGTCGAAGGCTTATCTAATGCCAATAGTGCCGAATTTGACCCATATACGGACAATCCAGTTATTAACCTGTTACCAGAACAACAGGATGTGGTAGATTTAGGCGGAACAATGCGCTTAGGGTTATATCCTTGTCGGGTACTTCCCAACACTCTAGCTTTCCAACTTTATCAAGAAGAAGTCATTTACGAACGCCACCGTCACCGTTACGAGTTCAACAATGTTTACCGCAGTCAATTATTAGATTCTGGTTACTTAGTGAGTGGCACATCTCCAGATGGTAGATTAGTGGAAATTGTCGAATATCCCAAACATCCCTTCTTTATCGCTTGTCAATTTCACCCTGAATTTCAATCTCGCCCTAATGCACCTCATCCTTTATTCAAAGGATTTATGACCGCTGCCATTTCTCAATCCCATTCTGCAACTGCTACACCTAAGCCTGTACAAGTTTCTTAATAGGATAGGTGACAGGTGCTACGCCACGGGGACAGGGAACAGGGAACAGGGAACAGGGAACAGGGAACAGAAAAATTCAGTTGTATAATTAACTCTGTCCCATTATTTAATAGACATCTCCGAGAAATAATGTAGAGACGTTCCATGGAACGTCTCTACAAAGGTTTTAGGATACGCATATTTGTCTAATTGTTAATGCTAATTTAGCAGCGCCTACCATTCCCGCTGTATTTCCTAATTCTGCGGGGAGAATTTGCAAACCTGCGCGGGAAGTTGGTAAAACTCGTTTTTCGATTTCTGCTGTTAATGACGGTAAGAAAAACTCAAAACTTGCACTTACACCACCACCAATAATAATGGCTTGGGGTGTTAGCACATATAATAAACTCGTTAATCCAATTCCTAAGTCTTTACCATATTCTTGCCAAAAAGTCAAGGCTTCTGGATTTCCGGTTTGGGCAAGTGCGCCTAATTCTGCTGGTTCTTTGCCTGTGCGGCGACGGATAGCAGATATGGAAGTATGTTGTTCTAATGAACCTTGATTGCCACTATTACACATCGGTCCATCAGGATTTAAGGTAATTAAACCTAATTCTGCTGCTGCACCTTGATGTCCGACAAACAATTTACCATCAAGAATAATTGCCCCACCAACGCCAGTTCCCAAAGTTAGTAAAATCAAATTGGGGAAATTTCGACCTGCACCTAACCAAGCTTCTCCTAAACCTGCACAGTTAGCGTCATTTGCCAAAATTGTTGGTTTACCCGTTTTGGCTTCTAACCAATCTGCTAAGGGGACATCATGCCATCCTACGAGATTAATGGCAACTTTGGCAATGCGTCCCGTAGCATCAGCAGGACCCGGAGTACCCAAACCAATGGCGATACTTTCATTATTGGGGTCAATTTCGGCGATCGCATCTACTATTGTAGATAATACAGCCTCTGGTGTTGCCGGTTGGGGAGTATCCACAGATAAAGATTGTAAACAATTACCATCTGCTGTAAATCGTCCCAACTTAATCGCAGTCCCCCCTAAGTCAATTCCAATTACTTGTTTTGTCATTAGTCATTAGTCAGTTGTCAGTTGTTGGTTGTCAGCGGTCAGTTGTTATTTTTCCCAATTACCCATTACCAATTACCCATTACCCTTTTTCATAACTTGCACATTTGCAATTGGGTATGAAGTTTTGTGTGCTTGTTGCCAATCTGTGATGGGTGCGCCTTTTAAAATACCAGATAAAGCTACAGAAATCATGAATCCACCTGTAGCAGCCGCAATTAAAGTAATATTATCGTTCACAAAACTCTCTCAGGTTGTCAGTTGTTAGTTGTTAGTTGTTAGTTGTCATTAGGAATGTGAATTAAATAAGGTGCAAAAGTAGGGTGTGTTAGCGACAGCGTAACGCACCATTCCAGGTTACATCAGAATTGCAGGTTATTAAATTTGCGTTCCTTAGTTATTTTTTGCCAATGACCAATGACCAATGACCAATGACTATTGCCTATTTTCTCTTCTCAGACGAGGATTGACAAATTCATTTAACCCCTCACCAAGTAGTGATAACCCTACAACTAAAGTTGTCATTGCTAAACCAGGAAATAAGGTAGTCCACCAAATGCCTGTAGGTAGTGCTTCTAGAGCTTGTTTTAAATCATATCCCCATTCCGGTACTTCTTCGGGTAATCCTAAACCTAAAAATCCTAAACCGCCTAAGACTAATATGGCATCTGCGGCGTTGAGGGTAAAGAGGACGGGGACGCTTTGAATAACATTGAAAAATAGATACCGAGATAAGACAACCCAGGTAGAAGCCCCCATTGCTTGTGCAGCTTCGATGTACACTTCAGTTTTGACGCTAACGGTGTGGTTACGAACGACGCGATAATATTGGGGAATGTAGGCTATACTAATGGCGATCGCTGCATTTAAGATACCTCTCCCCACGACAAAAGCCAATGTTACCGACAGTAGTAATCCTGGCAATGTATAAATACTATCCATAAAGAACAGTAGAGCTTTATCTAATTTTCCTCCCAAATAACCGCTAACCATTCCCAACGGCACACCAATAATCATACTCAAAGATGTTGCTAAAGTCACAACTTGCAATGCCGCTTGCACACCAAACACACTGCGAGAAAAGACATCATAACCTAAACGACTTGTGCCAAACCAATGTTTAGCCGAAGGTGCTTCATGAATAGGGTTAGCAAGAAATTCCTTCGGGTTTTGCAACCACCCCCAACCTTGAAAAACAGGAGCAAAAAAGGCTAAAAAGATGAAAAATAGAGTCATACCCAACCCAATCTGCATTAATCGCTGGGAGAGGCTAGGATTTTTGGGAAATTTCCAGAAATTGGGTAATTGCTTTTTTGTGATTGTCATCTAAACACCGGCTTTAAAAATTTGATTAGCAGTTAAATTTAACTCTGGCCAACTTGGTGATATTATCAGGTCATTATCTCTAAACTGACTAACTTGATATTCTTCATCTATTAGGTGATAAATAGAAATAGTTGGTTGTTTGGGATTGCCAATAAATGCTCTACCACCTAAAGCAGCATAATCAACAATCCAATATTCAACAATCCCCATTTGTTCATAATCAGCCAGTTTTTTGTGGTAATCATCACGCCAATTTGTACTGACAATTTCCACTACAAGAGGAACAGACGCAGATTCACTAATAGTAGACTGTTTTTTCCACAAAGGTTCATTGACAAGATTAGACCGATTTAACAGTATTATGTCTGGTAAGTATGCTGATTTGCTGTTTGCTGATTTGATTAAAGCTGTTTTGGGGATGAAATAAGGAAGTTTTAGCCGACTAAACTCTAATGTAATTTGTGTAGCTAAAAATCCAACAATTTCTTCATGATCTCCTACGGGTGGTGTCATTTCTACAATTACTCCATCATGTAATTCATAGCGGACTCCTGTATTTGGATACCACTCTGTAAACTCTTCAAAGCTGACTAATTTAGTTTGAGGTAAAGCTTGAATCATAATTTAAGTAGGTTAGCATTGAAAATCGTCGTTATGGCAAGGCAACAGGCAAGAGGCAAGAGTGAAGAGGGTTTGGGCGATTTTACTTTTCTTTACACAGATTGGTTTTATTGTGTTCACCTACTTACCCGCCTATAAAATTGTAGAGTGAGTTAGCTATGTTTAACCATAAGAGTACCGTGATATATGGCTTTTGACCTAATTTTTATACTCCATTCAAGTGGATCACACCATATCATATTTGCAGCCCATGATTATATCAAAAAAGTAACGTAACTGCATTATCTGGGCAAGGATAGCCCAACTGAGACAAAACTAATACAGGAAATGGGTTCTGTCTGCCCATTCCCAAACTACAATAAGAATATATATCCGAATATTTTGATTAATTTGCTCTATGTCAGTTTTAGCAGCGATCGCAGTCTTGGCTATTTTGATCTTAGTACATGAGTTGGGACATTTCATAGCCGCCCGTTCTCAAGGCATTTATGCTAACCGCTTCTCCTTGGGTTTTGGTCCGATTCTTTTAAAGTACCAAGGATCAGAAACAGAATACACTATCCGTGCCTTCCCTTTGGGTGGCTTTGTCGGCTTTCCCGATGATGATCCAGATAGCGAAATTCCCCCCAATGACCCGAACTTGCTGCGTAACCGCCCAGTTTTAGACCGTGCTATAGTCATTAGTGCTGGTGTAATCGCCAATTTAATCTTTGCGTATTTAATGTTGGCTTTACAACTGGGAATCGTTGGTATACCCCAAGAATTTCAGTATCAAGCAGGTGTACTTGTCAAACCTGTAAACGAACAATCCGTCGCTTATCAAGCAGGGATTCGGGAAGGAGACATTATTATAGCTGTGAATGGTCAAGAAATTCCACTAGGTAAAGATGCAACCACATTATTAACCAAGGAAATCCAAACCCACCCTAATCAAGAAATTGACCTGAAAATTCAACACGAAACCCAACAAACCAACCTGAAACTAACACCCAAACAAGGTGCTGATGGTAAAGGTGTGGTAGGAATTGAATTGGGTCCAAATGGTAAAGCAATTTATCGTCGTCCTCAAGATATTGTCGAGATTATCAAAGTTGCTGCTAATCGCTTCCAACAGTTAGTTGTAGGAACATTTCAAGGTTTTGGGCAGTTAATTACTAATTTTGGGCAAACGGTGGGACAAGTTTCTGGTCCCGTGAAAATCGTCCAAATTGGCGCACAATTAGCAGCTAGTGATAGTACCAATTTATTTTCTTTTGCGGCAATTATTAGTATTAACTTGGCAATTATTAATATTTTGCCTCTTCCCGCTTTAGATGGTGGACAATTAGCATTTTTACTCATTGAAGGATTATTTGGTAAGCCTTTACCTAACAAAATTCAAGAAGGTGTGATGCAAACTGGCTTAGTGTTACTTTTAGGATTAGGTATTTTCCTAATTGTCAAAGAAACAACCCAATTAACATCCCAGCTAGAATGGGTACAACAATTGTTTCAAAAATTGTAACTCCAGCTATTCTCAATAGGAATTGTAGGGGTAAGTAGGTAAACAAAATAAAAATGAGGGGTATTGCGTTTTGTAAAATGGCTGAAACCCAATCAGAATCTCGCATTGAGACAACTTTACATACCGTTATATACCTTTAAATTTTTCTGTTCACCTACTTAAAGCAAAAGCTGATATGTGTCAACTTAACGTAAAACCCATAGCCCACCTGGGAATGAATTCCCAGTCTAATAGCAAAAGTCATCTCAAGATGACTAAGAATTGTCTAAATCCTCAGTTTACTTTAGTAAACTTTGGCTATTAGCCCTGAAATGAATTTCAGGGCGGGTGTGGCAGCAAACAGATAAGCCATTTCTAACTTAAGTAAAACCCATAGCCCGCCTGGGAATGAATTCCCAGTCTAATAGCAAAAGTCATCTCAAGATGACTAAGAATTGTCTAAATCCTCAGTTTACTTTAGTAAACTTTGGCTATTAGCCCTGAAATTCATTTCAGGGCGGGTGTGGCAGCAAACAGATAAGCCATTTCTAACTTAAGTTGACACCAATGAGCATTGCTAAACCCCTACACTACACCAAAATAATAATTCTAAATTTAAAATTGCTGATGTGACTCGCAAATCATTAACCGAAAAACAACGGGCTTTAGAAATTCTTTCCCGTATCCAGCATCTTTATCCAGACGCAACTTGCTCCCTAGATTATGCCACCCCTGTACAATTATTAGTAGCAACTATTCTTTCCGCTCAATGTACAGATGAAAGGGTAAACAAAGTAACGCCAGGATTATTTGGCAAATTTCCTGACGCGGAAAGTCTAGCAAATGCAGATTTAACAGAGTTAGAAGAATTGGTACGTTCGACAGGTTTTTATCGTAATAAAGCCAAGAATATTCAAGGCGCTTGTCGAATGATTGTTCAGGATTTTAACTCTGTTGTTCCCAACAAAATGGAAGACTTATTAAAGCTTCCAGGAGTAGCCCGGAAAACTGCAAATGTGGTTTTAGCCCATGCTTATGGTATTAATGCTGGAGTAACTGTAGATACTCACGTAAAGCGCTTAAGTCAGCGTTTGGGATTGACAAAAAATACTGAACCTGTGGGAATTGAAAAGGATTTAATGAAGTTATTACCCCAACCAGATTGGGAGAATTGGTCAATTAGATTAATTTATCATGGTCGGGCTGTCTGTAAAGCCCGTTCTCCTAGTTGTGATATTTGTAAGTTGATTGACTTGTGTGATATGAATTTATCTGAAGCAAAGTCACAAAAAACAAAGTAACTCATTCATAATCTAAATGAGTCATTGCAATCCTACAGGACTTACGCAACTGGCACATTGGTAGGGTGCGTCAGACTTGCATAAATCCTGCCAAGAAACAGATTATTGATATCTGACGCACCCTACAACAGATTTTTAGTGTGACTGAGGTAATTAATAAAGATGCTATTTTTGATTATTACAATTCATCAAAATAATAAGTTACGACTCCAGAAATGGGGTCATTACCAATTCTGATATGATTTGATTTCAGCATTTCTTGGAGTGTAGCTTCGACTTCTGCAAAACTCATTCCTGTAGCCTTAACACCTTGAGTTACAGTTAAACTACCACCCTTAGCTTCTGCGGCTTCTATTAGTTTAACAATCATTGGTTTCTCCGCCGGTTTGTGAACTTGGGAAATAAATATCCGTTCATTCATGGATACGCCTAAAGGTGATAAACCTGCTTTTAGTAGCAATTTCTGCTCATATTCGTCCACCATATTAGGTATGATTAATAAATCATAGATTTGTCCCAAGTAAAAGAACCCACAGGTAAAGAACCATAATAAACCAGTAAGTAGGTTGGCGTTGAAAATTGTCGTTATGGCAAGGCAAAAGGCAAGAGGCAAGAGTGAAGAGGGTTTAGGCGATTTTACATTTCTTTACACAGTTTGGTTTTATTGTGTTCACCTACTTAGCCGTTTTACCATTATATAAGCGATGTAAACCACCTATTCCCAAAAAACCAGCCCCACACAAGAGGTAAGAGACAAGAAGACGGTCTTTATGTTCAGTATTTTTTATAGTCATCTTATTTATGTCCATTAGGATTTACTGGTTTAAAAACCCACACTGCAATTAACTACCCTTGGTTAGTCTTCGATTCCCCAATTAACCATTATATTTATTTATCACCATGATTTCCCTTTCACCTGAACTCCAAGCTAGACTTTCCACACCCCTAAAAATCGGCTCATTTGAGGTTAAAAGCCGTGTTTTACAGTCTCCTTTGTCCGGGGTGACTGACTTGGTGTTTCGGCGTTTGGTGCGTCGTTATGCCCCAGAATCTATGCTATATACAGAAATGGTAAATGCTACAGGCTTACATTATGTTAAGCAATTACCAATAATTATGGAAGTAGATCCTAACGAACGTCCAATTAGTATTCAATTATTTGATTGTCGTCCCGATTTTTTAGCAGAAGCAGCCATAAAAGCAGTTGCTGAAGGAGCAGATACTGTTGATATTAATATGGGATGTCCTGTGAATAAGATTACTAAAAATGGTGGCGGTTCTTCTTTATTACGTCAACCAGAAATTGCGGAAGCAATTGTACGGGAAGTTGTCAAAGCGGTAGATGTGCCTGTAACTGTAAAAACTCGCATTGGTTGGAATGATCAGGAAATTACTATTCTTGATTTTGCGAAAAGAATGGAAGACGCGGGAGCAAAAATGATTACTGTGCATGGACGCACTCGCGCTCAAGGTTATAATGGTAATGCGCGGTGGGAATGGATAGCTAAAGTCAAGGATATTTTATCAATTCCTGTAATTGGGAATGGGGATATTTTTTCTGTGGAAGCTGCGGTAAAATGTTTAGAACAAACTGGTGCAGATGGAGTAATGTGTTCTCGTGGAACTTTAGGTTATCCCTTTTTAGTTGGTGAGGTTGATCATTTCTTAAAAACTGGAGAATTATTAACACCACCTAACCCAATTCAACGCTTAGAATGTGCCAGAGAACATCTTTTTGCTTTGTGGGAATACAAGGGAGATAGGGGAGTCCGTCAAGCTCGTAAACACATGACTTGGTATGCAAAAGGCTTTATGGGTGCGGCTGATTTACGGGGTAAGTTAAGTTTAATGGAAACTGTCCAACAAGGTTTAGATTTAATTGATGGTGCGATAGAAAGATTAGCAAATGGTTATGAAGTTGAAGAAGAAGTACCAGCTATTATTGCACTTTAGCATTGATTTCTAGATTAGGTTAAGCGATAGGTTAACACAAGCTAAGGGACTTCCAAATAAAAAAATACTCAACCACCTAACGCAAAAATCTCTCAAACCCTTATTCCTCTGTGTCCTCTGCGCCTCTGTGGTTCGTTAATCAGGATAATTTATTTCTTGGAAGTCCCTAAGTAGGTTGGCGTTGAAAATTGTCGTTATGGCAAAGCAAAAGGCAAGAGTGAAGAGGGTTTAGGCGATTTTACATTTCTTTACACAGTTTGGTTTTATTGTGTTCACCTACTTAAGTGCGATCGCTAATTCTTTAAACTCCCACTTTTTATAACAAACCCCGATAACGAATAAAAATCAAAATCACAGCCCAAGAACCTAATGCCACTTTAACAGCAACTAAGATATTTAATATTGGCAAAATTCCGCCACTAAAAAGCATTCCTAACTCACCGTGTGGTAACTCAAATCCCGACAAAGTTATCACTGATAAAACAATAAAGACTAACACCGAAATCTTTTCCCACATAGCCGCGTGCCAACGTTGGTAAATGTCCTGCATCCATTGGTATGATGAGGTAATTGCTATCAGTCCGATTGCTGTCCCTCCAGCGACTCCAGCCGCAAAACCACCCCCCGGACTCAAATGCCCCCTAATTGCTAATTCAATGCCCACTAATGCCGCAATTGTCGCCCCTAGACGAGCTAATATTATTGATGGTTGATCTTTAAATTGATAGATGCTGCAAGATGGTTTTTCATTAGCTAATAAAAAATTAGCTCCGAGAATGGCTATAGTAAAAACAATAACTTCAAAGATTGTATCATATAGCCGATTTCTGAAAATAATCCCTGATACTGCATTGGGAACACCACTTTCTTTAACCACTGTTTCCACAATGGAAATATCTGGTAAATTTAGTTCGGAATTAGGCATGATCAGCATTTTTACAAATAAAGCTATTCCGGCTAAAATGTAAACTAATTTCATAAATTTTGCTCCCCTGAATCTAAAACATTGAAATATCTTAAACCTGTCTTTGGTGATGAAAGTTCGCTTTTCATGATGTTATAAATGCGTTGCACTCTAATCACAGTTTGGTATGTTTCTTCTGCTTCCACAAACTTTTCTAATGGCGCACAGGTAGCATGAATTTCTTTTTCTATTAACGCCTGTTGTAAATTTTCTTTAGTAGTGTAAGGTACGAGTTCTAGACGCAGATAATGTTTCTTGAAAATGCGGCGAAAGTCGCTCATAAGTTGTTGAAAATTGCCATCTTGATTTTTTTCTATTGACTGATTTTCCATGACACCAAGACGTAATACTAAGGATGAACGAACTGCGATCGCATAGAGAGTAATTGATAGCATTGTTCCCATTAATGCTTCTGTTAAAGCCACATCTGCTGCACCTAAAACTGCATCTACCATTGCTGCAACTGCACCGAGTACCCCACGAATTACTAAGGCATGATAGGGATTAGTTTGAGTTACTAACATCCCCGCAGTTAAGGGTAATAAAGCAATGATTAAATAGAGATAAGTATCATTCATGTTTTTCCTCTTCTGTTGAACAGTATGCTAATACATAACCCAGCATAGTATTCCAAATTGCTAAGGAAATAATGCCAAGAATAAGTAATGGCCATTCACTGGGTATTTTCAGTAGTAGTCCGACAATAATCATCATTGAACCTAAAGTATCCGCAACAGAAAGTCCATGTAATTTGAATAATACTGATCTGTTGCTGACTAAATGAGAAGTTCCCCAAAACCAAAAAACTATGCCAATACTTATGCAGGTATAACTAAGAAGGTTAATCATACTTCACCTAATCTTCTGAGGATATGTGCTAATAACATTAAGCCGGCATTTCCTACTGTCAAAATAATCGCTGCAACTACACCAATCATCCAATCATCTCGCAAAACGGAAATTACAAGAATCATGATGGCTACTTTACTGGAAATGCTACCAAAAGCTAACATTTTCTGCCAGGTATCATCACTTTTCCAAGCTTCATAAATGGGAATAAGTAAAGCCAAAATCATTGCTATTAAGACTATTTCTAGGTTCATGCTTGTTTTTTCCTGGGTTTAATTTGGTGAACTTCATACCATCCTTCTTCGTGGTACTTCAAAACTATGGTTTTGGGGGTAAAGGTAATCAGAAATATATCGAGGAAAATCAATAAAGGTGATCTGTTTAGTTTGACTTTCTCCATGATAATTTCTTCTTGGTTATGGGGACGGAAGATAATTTCAAATGCCTCCATAAAAGCTACCGGAATCGCAATAAGGATCTTAATTATTACCTTTACCCAAGATTTTAATTTTTCTGGTGATGACTTACCACGTGGTAAAATTAAGGCAATAATTACACCGATGATAATATTTGTTAAACTCACATTAGCAGTGAGTAATAACCAAATTGTTAGTCTTAATATGAGATGTCCAATCATGGGAAAGCCATCCAAAATAATAGGATTAAAGTTAAACTCATGACACCAACTAAATGCTCAAATTCTTCAAATACACGAGGTAGAGATATGGATAATTTCTTGAAAATGAAATGATATCCTAACCAGCCCGCAGCAATAGTTAAAAGTGCTTTTGTGATATTGGTGATTTCATAAGCTGGAAGATAGACAATATTTGCCACAAATAATCCAGTAATTAAAAAGATTACTGATATCCAAAAACCGGATTTTGTTTTCTGTTCTTCTTCTTCTGCTTTTGCATGGGGGAGAAAAATAAATTTAGCAAAAGATATGGCTGTACCAACTGCGGCAATATTCATCAGTATAAATTGCCAAGATTCTAAATTTTTTGTCGTTAATACTTTTGCCTCAAAACCTGACAACAAAGGTAAACCAGAAATTGATAAACTAGCGATCGCTAAGGCTATCCAAATATTAGTATGAATGGGTTTATTTTGCAGTTCTTTAAAATTGCGACTGGGTAAAGAACCCGCAATCAAAAATAAAGATGACTTGACTAATCCATGGGTGAGGGCATAAAATCCACCTACAGCCGGTGCAGCAAGAATAAAGCCTAATTGGGAAATTGTGTGAAACGCCAACATTCGCTTAGTATCTTTTTCAAAGACAGCATAGGAGACACCCATTAAAGCTGTTCCCACAGCAAAAATTCTGACTATGGTATCAATTTCTTCGGAAACGAATGCACAACGTAATAAAGGTAAAACACTGGCTTTAACGACAATTCCTGACATCAATGCGGAAACTGGTGTTTCTGATTCAGAATGAGTTAAAGGTAGCCATAACCCGGAGACAAAAATCCCCGCTTTGATTAATAATCCCAGAAAAATTAATGCTAGTGCTTCTGGTGGTGATCCCTTTAAACTGGTAAAACTAAAGGAATGATGCGTCTGATAAACCAGCACTGCACCAACCAGATAAAACAACATTGCAGTATTACTAACAAAAAGATACCGTAAACCTACCCAAATTGAGCGATCGCTACGAGAATAAGCAATCAATAAGAAAGCCGCAATACCGCTTACTTCTAAAGCCACATATAAACTAATGAAATCTGCACAGACAAAGGCAGCATTCAGGCTACCATGCACAATAATCATCTGGGCATAGAAAAAAGCCGTTTTATCACTGCGCCAGCAGTAGAGGGCAACAGCAGCCGTTACCAGGGCATTTGTGAAAATAAAGTAACCGCTTAACTGGTCAGCTATTAAGGTGATCCCGAAACTATCCAGTAAATTCAGGGTGATGGGTGATGGTTCGATAAATAGCTGCAACCCATAAGCAGCAGAAGCAATAGTCCCCCACATTGTCAAATGTCGGTTAAGTTTGGGGACTAGAAAAATGATGAACCCTAGAAAAAATGGGGTAGCAATCCAAGCCAGTGTAATGGTATTCATGGTGTATTATTTTTCTCAATCTCGTTACTTTCCAATGTGGGATTATCCCGTGCTAATTTCATCACACCAACTAGCATCAAAGCCTGTATCGAGAAACCGATGACTATCGCTGTTAATATGACTGCTTGGGGAACAGGATCAGCATAAGCAATATTTTTTACCTCGGAAATAATGGGAGTAAATAATCCTTCTCGTGATGCAATTAGTACATAAAAGGCAATCACACCCGTACTCATCACATCCATTGAGACAATTTTCATTACCAAGTTTTTTTTGAAGATGATGCCAAAAAAACCACACAGTATTGTTATCAGTACGCACGCTTCTAACACGGGAATTATTTAATTTTTATATAAAGTGCTAACTCTATATAAGCACGAAATCTTAGTGCTAGAATAATTTCAACACTAGAATATTCTTATGATTATGATAGTTATACTCAATGATTTATGTTTTCACAACTTTTAAAGTTTGCAAACTTTCATCTGCACAACCAGTGATAAAACCACCCATTTTTTGAATTTCTTGCAAATGTTCTAAAGCTGATTCTGTAATGAGTTCTCCAGGCATTAATACAGGAATTCCTGGAGGATAAGGGCAAATAATTTCCGCGCAAATCCGATTTTGAGCTTTCTCGAAAGGCAAGATTTCACTATTAGCAAAAAAAGCCTCACGGGGAGAAATAGCTATAATATTACTTGTGTTATCTTTTTTGGGTTTACACAATAAATTTTGAATTTTTAATGGATTAACATGAGTAAGATTACTTAGAGATCTAATTAAATTTTGAATATCTGTTTCTGTATTTCCTAAGCTAATAATAAATGTGATATTTTGCCAAGATGAAAATTCTGGAGTTACATTAAATTTCTCATCTAAAATTTCTTCGGCTGCAAAGCCAGTAAATCCTAATTTACTAACATTAACTGTTAATCTAGTTTTATCTAAATCTATAAATCCCGGTGATTTTTCTTTTTGAGAAAGGGGAGTAGATAAACCAGGAATTTGATTAATTTGAGTTCTGGCTGCTTTCCCTAATTCCAAAGTTTGAGACATGAGCTTTTTTCCATGTATTGCCATTTGCTGACGTGCAGCATCGAGAGAAGCTAAAAGGATAAAACTAGGACTTGTAGATTGCACTAATTGTAAGGCTTTATTAACCCTATCAATATCAATTCTTTTACCTTGAATATGTAACATTGATGCCTGTGTCATTGCTCCCAATGTTTTATGAATTGATTGGACAGTTAAATCTGCACCTGCGCTTAAAGCTGACGTGGGTAATTCTGGGTGAAAATGAAAATGTGCGCCGTGTGCTTCGTCCACAATCAAGGGAATATTATATTGATGAGTAAGGTGTATAAATGCTGGCAAATCTCCACAAACACCATGATAAGTAGGATAAACTATCAGCACTGCTTTGGTATCTGGATGTTGTATTAATGCTGCTTTTAATGATTCTGGTGTAATGCTGTATGCAATATCTAAATCTTCATCATATTCAGGATTTATAAAAATAGGAATTGCCCCCGAAAGAATCAATCCAGAAATAACAGAAGAATGGATATTTCTAGGCAGAATAATTTTATCTCCCATTCTACAAGTAGCAAGAATTGCGGCTTCAATTCCGCAGGTAGAACCATTAACTAAAAACCACGTTTTCTCTGCCCCAAAAGCCTCCGCTGCTAGTTCTTGTGCTGCAAGAATTACGCTTTCTGGTTTGAATAAATTATCTAACTCTGCTAATTCCGTTAAGTCAGCCCGAAAGATATCTTTACCAATTAAATCGGTTAAGATTGGCGAAATTCCCGCACCGCGTTTATGTCCTGGGGTGTAAAATGGGGCATGAGAACGGCTTGTACAGGCTTTTAAGGCATCTATGAGGGGGGTTTGGTTTTGATTTGGCATTTGGGGGGAAAGAAGCGTTGAAAGCTTAAAGTAAAAATTGATAAAATCTAGAATCTAAAGAAATAATATGATATATTATATTTAAATTCAAATCTTTATGCAGACTAAAACTATGCCTAACGAAGAAGTAATCTTATTTGAAGAAGAGGAAGATCAAGAAATTGAATTTGAGCCGCTGAGTGGATTAATTCCTGAATTAAAGCAAATTCCAGAAATTGTTGTTTCTGGTAGTGACTGGACAACAGAGACAATCTTTAATCAACTTGATCGGGGTAATATAGAGCTAAATCCAAGATTTCAAAGACGAGACGCTTGGGATATCACTCGTAAAAGTAGGTTTATCGAATCACTTGTACTTGGATTTCCAGTTCCACAAATAGTATTAGCTGCTAATCGTCAGGAAAAAGGTAAATTTATTGTTCTTGATGGTAAACAACGATTGTTAACTATTCTGCAATTTTATGGTGGAAGTGATGAAAATATATCGAATAATAACAATGCCTTTGCTTTAAGAAATCTAGAATTTAGACGTGATTTAATAGGCAAAAAATATGAAGATTTTAAAAATGATGTCTTTTTGAGTTCTGAACTTAATGCTCTCGATAACCAAACTATTCGTACAGTATTAATTAGGAATTGGCCTAACGAAAACTTACTATATAAAATTTTTCTGCGGCTGAATATAGGAGGCACTCCATTATCTCCTCAAGAGCTAAGACAAGCATTACATCCAGGTGATTTTATCAATTGGTTAGATGATCAATCAGTTGAAAGTAAGGCTCTGAGAAAGATATTTAAATCATCAAATCCTGATTCTCGGATGCGTGATGTTGAATTACTATTACGTTATATAGGATTTCATTATTTTTTATCTGATTATCGGGGAAATCTTAAGGAATTTCTTGACATGACTTGTGAAAGGCTTAATAATCAGAGATGTAATGATATTACAAATGTAGTTAATCAATTTGAAGAAGCAGTACAAACAACTATTAATATATTTGAAGAGAAAAACTTCTCTCGTTTATGGTCGAGCAGAAATAATAAATATCAAAGCCAATTCAATCGAGCAATTTTAGATGTGATGGTTTTTTACTTTTCAGATGAAATAATCAGGAAATCTGCTGAAGATCATCAAGAAAAAGTTAAAGTTGCTTTTCAGGAATTATGTTCATCAAACAGTGATTTTAGAGAAGCTGTTGAACGCAGAACACAAAATATTCCTGAAATTTACAATCGTCTGAGGTTGTGGGGTGAAAGTCTACAAAAAGTTTTAGAAGTAAACTTTAATTTACCTGAACTAGATGGGAATCGGATTATTTTCAATGGTTTGAGGTAGGTTCTTAATAAGATATGCCAGAATCTGATAAATTTATTACTTTAAGAACGCAGCTAAACAGGCTAAAAGACGAATTTATTCCTGAAATTAGCCCGACAGGTTCATATTCCGAGAGTCAGTTATCTAGAACTGCTGCATACAGAGTTCTTGCTCATGCTGAAATTGAGTATTATCTTGAAGAAAGAGCTTGGAAAATAGCTTTAGATGCTAAAGGAGCTTGGGATAGTACAGGTAAAACCTCTCGCACTCTGATATGTTTACTTGGTTTCTCTGATTTAACTATGGATAAACCACCAGATACACTTAACAAACCCAACAATGTAAGTCAAGATAATCACGACAAGCGATTGAAAATAACTGAAAAAATAAATTCAGCTATCAAGAGCTTTAAGAAGGTTATTGATAATAATCATGGAGTAAAAGAAAAAAATATTTTAGCATTACTATTACCCATAGGAATAAATAGTAATGACTTAAATACTAATACTGCTTGGCTTAATACCATGAATACATTTGGAGAAAAACGAGGTCTTGTTGCACATTCTTCAGCTACATCGTACATGACTAGTCAAATGCTAGATCCTGCAACTGAATTAAATAGGGTTCAACAAATTACTGAGGGACTTTTAAGAATAGATGAATTAATGAATAATTTAATGCAATAAAATGTAAAATACTCTTGGCTAAAAAAAAATCAAACAACATGAACTTAAAAGATATTAAACAAAAACTATTCCCCATCTTCAAAATTATATCCATCACACTCACAACCAGTGCAGTAGGCTTAGAATTATGGAATATCCAAACATCAATCACTAACAGTCAACTACTGAGTATCTTAACTCCAGCTTTAATTATCACTCATATTGTGCTGTTGGCTCATTTTCTCGAAGCCTTAATTGCTGCTTATTATGCACCTGCTCGCAATCAGGCATCAATCAAATATGCAGCTTATACATTTTTTGTGGGGATATTTGGTTTATTAGAATTATTTGACAATGATCAAGAACAAGGATTCAAGGAAAAAAGTTAAAGGTTTTTTTCTTGTCCCCTGAACTGACCAGCATTCATCCCAACCGTGCTTTAACAGCATGGCTGAATTCTGGTTTCTTGTACGGAATTTATACCGTGATTTATGAGTCAACGCATTGCCCAACCTTGTATTCTAGAACTAGCACTGATTTAATCTTGTTAATAAACTTTGTTTGTTTTCGATAACCATTCATTATACAATATACACAGAATCTCAGTGCAAAATAAATCCTGGCTTTAGGCTACGTCCCTTATTTGATAGCCTGCACGGCGTAGAAGTAGCACAGGTGTGTCCTCTTGAGTGGGGCGCACCTTTAAGGGTTTTGGGCATTTTTCTGATAAGCTCGAAAATTGTGTTAAATATGACACGATTAACTATGTGTTTCTAGATTGAATACTAGAGTGTTTATGGTTTTTAAGGTTTAATAAAGACTAAATCTAGTATTATCGAAAAGTCGGAAATTAGGTGTGGTGTGAAAATCAAGACAGGAGTGAACAAAATGGATTTACGTGGAGATGCGTTGCAAATCCTTAAAGACACTAGTAGAACTTTTTATATCCCAATTAGTATTTTACCATCAGGATTACAAGAAGCAGTGGCATCAGCATACTTGTGTATGCGTGCCATTGACCAAATTGAAGATGATCCAAATTTGGATAATGGGACTAAAAAACGCCTGTTGCAGAATATTAGTCTAACATTGCAAGCGGGAATAGATGGTTTTCCCCTTGATGCTTTCTCTGTAGGATTTAAAGGTTACGAAAATTCTTTACAAGAAGTCAGTTTACGCATTAGAGAATGGTCAATATTAGCACCTGAAAGCATTGCCCCGCGAATTTGGGATGCAACAGCCGCAATGGCTGATAGAATGGCTTATTGGGCAGATAGAAATTGGCAAATAGAAACAGAGGCGGATTTAGACCGTTATACTTTTGGGGTGGCTGGTGCTGTGGGCTTGTTACTCTCAGATTTATGGAATTGGTATGATGGAACTCAAAGCAACCGCACTCAAGCCATAGGATTTGGTAGGGGTTTGCAAGCAGTAAATATTCTGCGAAACAATGGTGAGGATTTAACTCGTGGAGTCAATTTTTACCCAGCAGGTTGGGATAATGATAATCTCCAAAAATATGCCCGTCGCAATCTCATCCTAGCAGATGCCTATACGAACTCTTTGCCAAATGGACCGGCTTTGCAATTTTGCCAAATTCCTCTGGCTTTAGCTCATGGTACTCTAGATGCTTTGGCTAGTGGTAAGGAAAAACTCAGCCGTAGTGATGTTGTTTCCCTGATTGAAAACCTCATGGGTGTGAACGCTAAAGCTAGTTAGGAAATAGGGTATGGGGAACAAATCCGCCCGGAACTTAAGTTCCGGTCTAAAAGCTAAAGTGCGTTAAAACGCACTCTGGTTAACTCAAAATCAAAAACTGTCCTATTTATGTCAAAGTAGTCGGTTTTAACCGAGTTTAGCTTTTAGACAGGGAATTCATTCCCTGGTTGGCTTAAGTTGACAACTAACAACTAACAACTAACAACTAACAACTGACAAGAAAAATATTCATGAAAACTACTTTATTTTTGAGTCCACCTTCTTTTGATGGTTTTGATGGTGGTGCGGGGGCGCGGTATCAAGCAAAACGAGAAATTACTTCTTTTTGGTATCCCACTTGGTTAGCACAACCAGCGGCTTTAGTTCCTGGCAGTAGGTTAGTTGATGCACCTCCTCATGGGCAAACTGTGGATGATGTGTTGAAAATTGCCAAGGATTATGAATTGGTAATTATGCACACCAGTACACCATCGTTGGCTAATGATGTTAAGTGTGCAGAAACAATCAAAGCTCAAAACCCCAATGTACAAATTGGCTTTGTGGGGGCGCACGTTGCGGTTTTACCAGAGGCAACTTTGCGAGAAAATCCAGTAATTGATTTTGTTTGTCGCAATGAGTTTGATTATACCTGTAAGGAATTAGCAGAAGGAAAACCTTGGGATGAAATCAAGGGTTTGAGTTACCGGGATAAGTTGGGAAATATCCACCAAACTGAGGAACGTCCTTTGATTCATGATTGGGATGCTATGCCCAGTGTGTTGCCTGTTTATGCTCGTGATTTGGATATTAGCAAGTATTTTATTGGCTATTTGCAACATCCTTACATTTCTTTTTATACTGGGCGGGGTTGTCCAGCAAAATGTACTTTTTGCTTGTGGCCACAAACTATTGGTGGACATTTATACCGTCATAAAAGCCCCGATGCCGTAGGCAGAGAAATGGAAGAGGCTAAGGTTCTCTTTGGAGATAAGGTGCGGGAGTATATGTTTGATGATGATACTTTTACCATTGATAAACATCGAGCGATCGCAATTAGCAAACATATGAAGCGACTCAATTTAACTTGGAGTTGCAATGCCCGTGCAAACTTAGATTATGATACTCTCAAAACTTTACGAGATAACGGTTTAAGATTGTTATTAGTAGGTTTTGAATCTGGTAATCAAGAAGTTCTCAATAATATCAAAAAAGGTATTAAGCTAGAAGTGGCGCGAGAATTCATGAAGAATTGCCACAAACTTGGTATTACTGTCCATGGGACTTTTATTATCGGGTTGCCAATAGAAACTAAGGAAACTGTAGAAGAAACAATTCGCTTTGCTTGTGAATTAAGTCCCCATACAATTCAAGTTTCTATTGCTGCACCTTATCCTGGTACAGAGTTGTATGAACAAGCCAGAGAAAAAGGTTGGTTTGCGAATGAGTCTTTAGTCGCAACTTCCGGTATTCAAACTTCAACTTTGCAATATCCAAGTCTTTCTAGTGCGGAAATTGAAGATTCGGTTGAAAAAATGTATCGCAAGTTTTACTTCCGTCCGAAAGCAATTATTCCGATTGTGCGGGAAATGCTGGCTGATAGACAAATGTTAGTGCGTCGTTTGCGAGAAGGTAAAGAGTTCTTTGGTTATTTGAATGACCGTCGGACTCAAGCTTTAGCTAGGTAAATCGTCAGAATCAGGATTTACAAGATTTTAGGATGTTGAGGATTTGATTTAATTATCTTCTGAGAATTTTTTAATTAATCCTGTTAATCCTTTAATCCTGGTTATCCTGATTCTGACATTTTTAATCCTAATTATCTATATACCAATGTCTTATTTAATTATTAATGCTGATGATTTCGGGTTTTCCCAGGGTGTGAATGCAGCGATTATTCAAGCCCATGAGGAAGGCGTTTTAACTAGCACTAGTTTAATGGTAAGTGGTGATGCTGCACAAGAGGCGATCGCACTGGCAAAAGATCATCCTCAGTTAGCAGTTGGGTTACATCTAGTTTTAGTTTGTGGTAAATCAGTTTTACCACCTTCGCAAATTCCCCATTTAGTAGACTCTCAAGGTAACTTTTCCAGTAATCCCACCCAAGCAGGATTAAGTTATCAATTCAATCAAGCTACCCGTGCAGAATTGCGATTAGAAATATCTGCTCAATTAGAAAAATTTCGGGATTCTGGTTTAAATCTGGCTCATGTTGATGGACATTTACACCTTCATGTACATCCTGTTATTTTGAATATTTTAACAGAATTTGCCGCAGAATTTCAGATTAAATTTATTCGTCTACCTTCAGAAGAATTAAGCAAAAACCTCAAAATTGATAACCGTAATTTACTCACTAAAATAGTTTGGTCTATTGTTTTTGGACAATTACGCCGTTATGGAGAGGGTTTATTAAAAGCTAATAATATTAAATTTGCTGATAGAGTTTATGGATTGTTACAAACTGGTGACATGAGTGAAAAATATTTACTAGGTTTGATACCACAAATAGAATCTGAATTGGTAGAAATTTATTCTCATCCGGCTTTAGTAAATACTGAGACAAATAACGGTGGTGAAGTAGAATTAGCGGCTTTATTGAGTCAGGAAGTGCGTCAATTATTGACTGTGAAAGATTTTAAATTAAGTAATTATAATCAGTTAATTTAATTAACAATTTTGTATAAATATTAATATATAAAATATAATGTTGTTTAGCAGCGTCTGTTGTTGTCCATTCTAACTTTTATTGAATTTGTGTAGAATCTTCGAGAATAATTAAACGCAGATAAACGCGGATAAACACAGATAAATACCCTGATTTTACTTGCATCTACTATTATGGCACGCAAAACAAAAACAGTATCCTCAACTACAGTCACTCCTCTCGCGCTTTCTGACTTACATCTCCAGTTACAGGGTTT
Organism: Anabaena sp. WA102; assembly: GCF_001277295.1. Classification (NCBI taxonomy): domain Bacteria; kingdom Bacillati; phylum Cyanobacteriota; class Cyanophyceae; order Nostocales; family Nostocaceae; genus Anabaena; species Anabaena sp. WA102. Next base: position 3,147,808 of record NZ_CP011456.1, read on the forward strand.
AGAGAAAGAACACCAATCTCTATTAAAGCAAATTAAGAAAAAGCGGACAGAATTAAATAACTTTGTCGAAAAAATGCGTTCTTTAGCGACAGAGGTATTTCATCGAGTTAGTCCAAATATGCAAACAATGGCCGAATTAGATGCAGAAATTAATGCTTTATTTGCAGAAATTTTAACTACGAAAAAAATGGGTAAACAAACCCAGAAAAATATCCAATCATTGTACAGAAGTTTACAAATGGGAGGAATTATTAGTTATAAACCTATTGAAGAAGAAGATGATGATGATGAAGAATTAGATGAACTATTTGAAGATAATGATTCTCAAGAAAATCATCAACGTCGTCGTCAATTTTGGGAAGCAGAACAAGATTCAGAATCTCCCACAGTAGCGAGAACAGATGAATCTAGAAAAATCCGACAGACCTTTTTGCGGTTAGCGGAAATCTTTCACCCTGATAAGGTTAAAGATAATGAAACCCAAATGACTCACACGGAAATAATGAAAGAAATTAATAAAGCTTACCAAGATGGAGATTTAGCGCGACTTTTGGAAATTGAACGTAAATATGAAGTCGGAGAAACAATTGATAATAATAGCGAAGATGATTTAAGTCGCAGATGTAAAAATATAGAACAACACAATCAAATTCTCAAAAATCAATATGAGAAATTGAAACAAGAACTTCGGTTAGCAAAAAATACCCCGGAAGGATCAATGGTTGCGGATTACAAAAAAGCAGCTAAACAAGGGATTGATTGTATTGAATTAATGCTGGAAACTATCCAATCTCAAACTAAGATAGTTGCGGAAATTCGTGATTTTGTTCAAGACTTTAAAGATAAAAAGATCACTATTAAAGAATTTCTCGCAGGTCCAGAAAGTCTCCGTTCTGTACAGGAAGATATGATGGAAGAACTACTGGAAAGAATGATGGAAGAATTTGGGGGGATGATGGATTTTAATTAGCAAATTATTTCAAGATTTGCTAATAATTATTAAGAGGGTGTTTGAAAAGTTATAGTTGATGTATCAAATATTTTTTACCCCACCCTAACCCTCCCCTTGTAAAGGGGAGGGAACTGGATTTTTATTGTTTCCCCCCTTTACAAGACAGGTTTCATCTTGATTTTTCAAATTATTACTCTAATTCCTGTATTTAAATGTTACGCAAAGTGCTGTAATCATGAAGATATAACCGAAAACTGTGATGATATAATTGATATTTAGTTTCCTTATTTGTGTGTATTTCTTGCAGAAATTCTAACCAAGTTTCCATAATTTCCGCCACATCAAAAACATCAGCTTTGATAATTTGACTAATAGCTACCGTTGACATCGGTTGAGTTTCTTCAGCAGTTAAAACCCGCAATATATCCATCGCAACATCAGATAAACCATCACCTTGCATCTTTTGCCATCGAGGGTAATGGTGATCGCATTTACCGAGTTACTATGACCTTTAAGGGTGAACTTTTCTGTTCCTGTTCCCAAATCCCAGATTTTGATAGTAGAGTTAACTTTTTTCTTCCTATTGCTAAATTCCAGATTTTGATAGTCTTGTCAAGTGAACCAGAAATCACGGTTTTTCCATCGGGTGTCAGTATTTTCATAGATATTACATATTGTTAGAAAAAACGAGTTCTTGGAATTGTTTTTGCATCTCATGATCTAACTTTTTGGACTCTTTGATAAAATTTAAATTCCTCGTGGTTTTAGCAATTTCTAACAGAGATTGATCAATATTATAATCCTTAGACTCAATCAACCAAGTAAGAATTTCAAAAAGATGCCAGACCAATTGCGATCCTTCGTAAACAGTTAAAGGAAGGTTTGAATTACTTTTTGATAGTAATTTTTGGATATTTTGTCTCGAACATCCTATAAGTTTTGCAACATCCGTTATACCAACAAAATCAGGTGAAGCTTCTATAAGTTCTGCTTGTGGAATGGCTTTTCTTACATCTTTTATTGCACTGGATATCGCCTCACACGCAGATGATGCCTCACGAATAAAATCAAGTCCAATAAAACCTTTCATACCAATACCAATAATTGCATCATCACAGCCTGATTCATAAAGGACTTCAATGTACATATCAGGATCAGTAACAGGGTTGGGAAGTTTGAATTTTAGAGTGAATTCATATTCTTGCATTTTGCATTATCCTTCATTAGAAGTAGTCGGTTGTTTTTCCTCTAAACGAATACACTTATCAACTACTTTCCGAATTAGTTTTGCGTGATTAGTAGGATTTCTGGGTGTACTCCAAATACTATTGATACAAAATTGTCCACATCTGCATTCAGAATCATTGTAAGGGCAATAAATTTTACCCCAAGCGTGAGAACCTCCTACTTCTACAGACCAGCCTTTCGTAACCGCATAATCCAATGCAGCTTGTATTTCTTTATTAGGATGTTGTTTATTTGCCATTATTCTAGACACCTATAATCTTAGTCTGTAAAAAGTAGGTTGTCAACTGACAACTTACTTAACAATACCTTATAGCGGTATGCACTTGAGTGGGCGTAGAGAGCGGGTGGGGAATACCGAAAAATAGAGGAGATAAGCAAGAAAGTTAGATAACCTAAGCGATCAGGGCTATTTCATTCTAAAATCTGACATTTTGTGTATTTACGAGAATGCGCCATTTTGGGCTTGGTGGGATTCTATCTCACGATGGCTGGAAATACCTAAATTCGTTGCTTAAATCTAGAATGAAATCTGTCCGTTCGCTGATTTTGAAGAGACAAGAGGAATTAAAGCCTTAATGCAAAAGGAAACAGGTGATTTTCAAGTAATTCGTTAATTATAGGTAAAATTTATGACCATCACAGAAGGCTTCCAGAGGTGATTATTTAAGGCACAGGGATAGCATCAATCATAAAATGGCAAAAGCTCTATATGAGATGAAAATGCCTGAATCAATTGAATTGCCTGGATTACAAGCCCTGTAGGGCTTAATTAAATCTTGCGGGTTAAAAATGAGCGAACGGACTGTGAAATAGCCCTGGCATCAGCAATTTTAACATTATTTGATGTGGGTATTCTTTCTAGGTTAATAATTTTTAAATCTACAAATGAGTACAACACCATTAATCAAGTTTAGTGTGCCTTACGGCTTTGCCTAACACACCCTACAAATGCTATATTTACTAATAATTATTAACCATTTTCCTCATTACGAATTACCCGATGTTTTTGCAAATCTGCTAAATTACAAGCCTCTAAAGCCCTAGCATGAGTAGCTTCTAAAACTACGGTCGGTGCAACACCATCTTCTAAAGCTTCTTGCCATCTTGCAGCGCATAAACACCAACAATCACCGGGTTTTAAACCGGGAAAACTAAAATGATATACAACACTTTGCGCGACTGAGACAGGTTTCATCTTGATTTTGCAAATTATTCCTTTAATTATTGTATTTAAATGTTACGCAAAGTGCTGTAATCATGAAGATATAACCGGAAACTGTGATGATACAATTGATATTTAGTTTCCTTATTTGTGTGTATTTCTTGCAGAAATTCTAACCAAGTTTCCATAATTTCCGCCACATCAAAAACATCAGCCTTGATAATTTGACTAATAGCTACCGTTGACATTGGTTGAGTTTCTTCAGCAGTTAAAACCCGCAAAATATCCATCGCAACATCAGATAAACCATCACCTTGCATCTTTTGCCAATGTTGTTGATAATAGGTTTCTAAATCTAGGGGAATTTGCTCAAAATTATTGACAGAATAAAAACCATCAGCCATAGCTTTTAAAACCTGCTGCACATACATAAAATTATCTTCATTTTCATTAATTAATTCAATTATATTTCTCTGCGAACTCTGCGTCTCTGCGGTTCGTTTCTTCCGAATATATGCTTGAATATCCTCCCGATTTTCCACTGGATAATCTGCTAAATCTAAAACCTGTGAAGGTGCTTCAATTAACAACCCACTATGGGACTTTTTATAAGGACGACGAGCGAAAATAAAATAAATTTGATCCGGTAAATATCGCGGTAGATAAAATAAATTTGTTCCTACAGCTTGACTATTTATATCAATTCCATCCAAACCATCAATGACAATAATTATTTTCTGATCTGGTAAATTCTCGCTGACTTGTTGCAATAAAGTAGAAAATAACCAACTTCCCTCATGTGCATTGATAAATCCTGTCTCCGTCATCCTTTGCGGGGAGGGTTGGGGAGGGGTGCTAGATAAATTCTCTAACAATAAATTTAACTGTGTACAAACCTCTGGAAAAAATGCCTCAACTCGATTTTTACCGGCAATTTGGACATTGTAATAAATAGTATGGGGATTTTGGCGCACAAATTGGGCAAGAATGGCACTTTTACCGCTACCGGGAACACCCACAATGGTGAAATAACCCTTGAGGTAACGGTGGAGAAAATTATTAATAGCAGTGAAGACAAAATCACGACCAACAAAATTTTCACTCTTTGCTGAAGCAGAGAAAGATAAACTATTCATCTGTCACCTTTCCTTGCAAACGCAGAAAATGTAACCTTCCTGATTCTTCTCTCGCAACTATTGTCACCCCATCGTGAGCAACTACACAGTGAGTTATAGAACGTTCTCCGGTGAAAGTTGCTATTTCCTTTCTGGTTGCTAAATTCCAGATTTTGATAGTGTTGTCATCAGAACCAGAAATCACAGTTTTTCCATCGGGTGTTACTACGATCGCATTTACCAAGTCACTATGACCTTTGAGGATGAACTTTTTTGTTCCTGTTCCCAAATCCCAGATTTGGATAGTCATGTATGAACAAGAAATCACGGTTTTTCCATCGGGTGTGACTGCGATCGCACGTACATAGGAACGATGACCTTGAAGGGTGAATTTTTCTGTTCCTGTTCCCACATCCCAGATTTTGATAGTGTTGTCAGATGAACCAGAAATCACGGTTTTGCTATCGGGTGTGAGTGCGATTCCAATTATTAAGGAACTATGACCTGTGAGGGTGAACTTTTCTGTTCCTGTGACCAAATCCCAAATTTTGATAGTGTTGTCACCCGAAGCAGAAATCACAGTTTTTCCATCGGGTGTGAGTGCGAGTGCTGTTACCCAATCACTATGACCTTGAAGGGTAAAATTTTGTGTACCTGTTTCCAAATCCCAGATTTTAATAGTCTTGTCCCAAGAACCTGAACCAGAAATCACAGTTTTTCCATCGGGTGTGACTGCGATTGCTTTTACCCGATCACCATAACCTTCAAGGGTCAACTTTTCTGTACCTGTTTCTAAATCCCAGATTTTAATCCAGATTTTAATAGTGTTGTCCCAAGAACCAGAAATCATCGTTTTACCATCGGGTGTGACTGCGATCGCTTCTACTACCTTATGACCTTTGAGGGTGAATTTTTCTGTTCCTGTTCCCAAATCCCAGATTTTAATAGTGCTGTCCCAAGAACCAGAAATAAAAGTTTTGCCATCGGGGGTGACTGTGATCGTACTGATCACACTTACCGGGGAACAACTATGAACTTCAAGAGTGAACTTTTCTGTTCCTGTTTCCAAATCCCAGACTTTGATACTCTTGTCCCAAGAACCAGAAATCACCGTTTGTCCATCGGGTGTGACTGCGATCGCTTCTACCGAGTCACTATGACCTTCAAGGGTGAACTTTTCTGTTCCTGTTCCCAAATCCCAGATTTTGATAGTGTTGTCATCAGAACCAGAAATCACCGTTTTACCATCGTGTGTGACTGCGATCGCATTTACCGACTCACTATGACCAGTAAGGGTGAACTGTTCTTTTCCTGTTCCCAAATCCCAGATTTTGATAGTGTTGTCACCTGAACCAGAAATGACGGTTTTACCATCGGGTGTCAGTGCGATCGCATTTACCGACTCACTATGACCAGTAAGGGTGAACTGTTCTTTTCCTGTTCCCAAATCCCAGATTTTGATAGTGTTGTCACCTGAACCAGAAATGACGGTTTTACCATCGGGTGTCAGTGCGATCGCATTTACCGACTCACTATGACCTTCTAGAGTGCGAATTAATCCACCACCAGGAGGTGTGAGGCTACCTATTAAACTATATAAACCTGTATTTTTATCTGTGGCGATTTGTGCTAATAAATTTTTAATTTCTGGTAAATCAAAATATGTTAGTCGCGCTGATAACTGTCCCTTGAGTTGTTTTGGATATTTAAATATTATGTGTGTTGAGCTAAATAAAGCCCTTTGAATTAATTTTAATGCTTTGACAGTTTCCGCATAATTTGAATTATTCCTGATTTCAGAATTATCTAATAAATCATAATCTTCAATTAGTGATTGCACTCCAAATAAAGGATGATTAATTTTCTCTTCAATAAAGTAGTAGTTAGCCAATAATTTACATAGTTTCTCATATTCTTGATTATTGAATCGTAATTGGAGATATTCACGTAAAAACTGTTCTTTTTCTTCCTCTGACTTTTCATTAAAAAAACTGTGAAAGTTACTCATAGTATTAATCCCTCATCCATCTTATTAGCAACTTCCGCACCAATTTCTGGTAAACTCACCCCCGCAGCTTCCACAATATCCTGACGTTGTAAAAAATCGCGGAAACTTTCATGATAAAAGCGATAACGAGGCGGTTGATAGGTTTTTTGTTCCTGTAAAAATTGCGTCCAATCTTTCAGAACTTCCTGAACTGTGAGATTATCTTGCTGGGAATATTTGACAATCATTTCACGGGATACAGGACTTTTTAAAGCACACATCACATAAATGATTTTAATTTTATCCTTGGGTAAGGGTCTAGTAGTCATTCCCATAATTCGCCAATGACTATAATAATATCCCTCTAAACCTTCAGGCAATTCTTCTAGTTTTTCATCCTTATAAAATCCATCTGCAATAGCTTCTAACACAAGGCGTAAATACATGAAATTGTTTTCACTTTTAGCGGCAATAGTATCAACAAATTGCGCTTTACTAAGTCCATTTTGTTTATCTATCCAGTCGTCTAAACCTATTTGATATTTTGGTAAAGCCATAAATTCTAAAATATAGGCTTTAATATCATCTTTACTATTATCTTGATATTGTCTTAAATCCAATTCTACATACTTAGTATTTGGGGAAAGTGTTAATCTTTTCTCATCTGAATTGTAAGGTCTTCTGGTAAGTATCAGGTAAATATTATCTGGTAAATACATCGGTAAATTTAACAAATTACCATTATCTTCTTGATCAACTTCATCTAAAGCATCAATAACAATGACTAATTTTACAGAATCAGCTAATTTTTCACTAACTTTAGTTAATAAAGTAGATAAATTATCGTTTTCTGCATTTTGTAAGTTAAACCTATTTACTAATTGTTGACAAATTGATTTAAGGAATTGATCAGGGCGGTTTGTACCATCTGTACGAATATTAAAAAAGCAAATTGTACCGGGATTATCTACTATATATTTTGCAGATATGGCACTTTTACCCATTCCCGCGTCACCAAGAATACTAAAATAGCCGCTTTGGTGATTTTGGATAAATGCAGTAATAGCATCAAATACAAACTTACGACCGCAAAATATTTGTGTTTTATCCTCAATGACAGTTTTAAATTCTGTGGGGATAATGGGTAAGGATGAAGATATAAATGGTTTTAATTCTGGAGGAATATCTCTACTTAAATAATCTTTAAAAAACCAAATAATTAAATTATTAAGAGTTTGCTTTGTAACTGCTAAATCATAACTTTTTATTTCATCTGCTGGAACATTACTATCATGTGAAGCTAGATTACTATGAGTTCTGATTACTTCAAGATTAGATTTAATTTTATGACGGCTTCCTTGATGTTCAATTGTTATGTATTGTGAATCCTCTTCTTTAGTAACTATAGTAATTAGTTGACTCAAATCTACCTTACTTTTTCTGGTTTCTGCTGTTCCTGTATATTTCTTTTTTCCTAAGATAATTTCCTCACCAAAAGTTTCTCCATAATGATTAAGAATTATTGCTTTACACAAAGCCTCCCCTGCTTTCCTGGCATTATTCATTGCATCTTCAGCTATTGGATCAGAAAATGCCTGTTTTGACCACTTGATTAAATCTGAAATTTTCTCTTCTACTTTCTGATTCATAGCTACCTTGATCTGAGTTTTTAGTATAAAATCAGCAATTTTACCATTTGCAAGCATCATTTTATTTTACAGTGGCAAAATTGAACAAACCCGTCTTAACATCGGTATTGGTGTAATTTCTAGTGTGGTGTGGTTTAAATCTGCCAGTAATAGCAAGAATGAATTAAAGAAACTCTTAGAAAACTGTGAAATCGTAAAGGGCGGTAAATAAGGGTATTAGTTTGATATCATAGCTGTAAGGGTTTAGCAATGCTAAACCCCTACCCAATTTTACAATTTTCTATTCTTTAGTCATCTTTAGATGACTTTAGCTATGAGACTGGGAATTCATTCCCAGGCGGTTTATTGGGTTTATCTGTCAGCTTCCACACCCGCCCGGAAATCAATTTCCGGGCTAATAGCTAAAGTGCGTTAAAACGCACTCTAAAAACAGTCGGTTTTAACCGACTTCAGCTTTGAGACAGGGAATAAATTCCCTGGCTACTGGCTACCCAGATTTTTTCAAAATTCATATACTATTGCTATATTTGCTAATAATTATTACCCATTTTCCTGATTACGAATTACCCGATGTTTTTGCAAATCTGCTAAATTACAAACTTCTAACGCCCTAGCATGAGTGGCTTCTAAAACCACGGTCGGTGCTACACCATCTTCTAGGGCTTCTTGCCACCTTGCAGCGCATAAACACCAACAATCACCGGGTTTTAAACCGGGAAAACTAAAATAAGGTGCAGGTGTACTCAAATCATTGCCTTGGGATTTAGTATATTGCAAAAATTCCTCTGTGACTTGAGCGCAAACGACGTGCATTCCCGTATCTTGTCCACCTGTGGTACAAAACCCGTCACGGTAAAATCCAGTCATGGGAGAAGTGCAGCAAATTTCTAATTTTGTACCCAGTACGTTTTTAGCTTCTGTCATGATTAATTCCTCACAATTTTAATTTATTAGGGAAAACGAACCGCAGAGGCACAGAGGACGCAGAGAAAGAGGGTTTGAGAGATATTTTGCGTAGGTCTTGATTTTTTAAGTTTATGGAAGTTTATCAAATTCAATTTTACCATAGTTTAATTTAATAATTCTATCGGCTAAATGAAAATAATGATCATCATGACTAATTACTAAAATTGTTTTTCCCTGGGCTTTCAATTCTGGCAGTAATTGAGTATAGAATATATCTTTGAACAAGGGATCTTGATCAGCAGCCCATTCATCAAATAGATAAATTTGCCGATTTTCTAAATATGCTGTTAGTAATGCGAGGCGTTTTCTTTGTCCTTGAGAAAGGGCTGTAGTGGAAAGTTGTCCATTTTTGATTTTGACTTTATGATCAAGTTGCAATTTCTCTAAATATTTTTGGGCTTGAATATCTAAGTTATTATTTTCTAATCCTAGTAGTTCTTCAAATAAATAAAAATCTGAAAATACTACAGAGAAATGTTGACGATACCATTCACGGTTATTTTCTGTAATCAAATTTTCATCTAAAATAATTTCGCCATTTTCAGGAATGTATAACCCTGTAATTAATTTGGCTAAAGATGATTTACCGCTACCATTACCACCAACAATAAAAACTAGTTCTTGAGGATAAAGGGTAAGATTAATTGGACCAAGAATAAAGCTATTATCTTCTTTGTCTGTGTAATAAGTATGCGTAATATTTTGAAGTTGTAAACTGTGCCAATTTATGAGAGAATTAGGAGGTGCAGTGGCAAGTTCTGCCCGACTGGCTAAAGATAAACCTAAAGATTCGATTTTTTGTAAAGCAACGCTGGCTTTACTAATGAGGGGCAAATTATTGGAAATATTATCCATCGGCAACATTAAATAAGTAAATGTGAGAATATAACCGGATAAGGTTTCGGCATCAATAGCGAATAAATGCGGTAAAATAAAGAGGACAAAACCAATAGCAAAGAAAAATATTAATTTACCCCAACTGGTAGTTGTCGCAAATAAAGTTAAACCTTGAACATTGTGATTTCTAAATCTGCTGGCTGTGGCTTCTAGACGATTGCTGAGGAAAAATTGTCGGCGTTGATAGTGGAGTTTAAGTTCTTTGATTCCGGCTGTAATAGTGCTAAAGTTATTAAATAAGGCATCTTGATCTTCACGGGCTAAAGCTAATAATTTTTCTCCTCTATCTAATAACCATTTACAACTACCAATAGCTACTAACATTAAAAGCACAACCATGATAAATACTAACCAAGATAGCCAAGTTATATATAGTAAACATCCTAAAGCCATGGACATATCAATACATAAAAATGGAATGACATAGACAGCATTTGCTACGGCTTGGACATCTTCTGTTAAAGTGGCTAATAAGCGAGGATTTCCTAATTGTTCTAAATGACTTAATTCCGATGCTAATATTTGCCGACTTAACTGCATTCTTAATTGCAAAACGGCATTTTGAGATAAGCGAATTAACATGATTTGGGAAATCACGCCGGTAATTAAGGCCACGGTGACTAAACCGACGAAACCCCAGGCTATAGTTGTCAGAGGTGCAGCATTGCTTTTACTCGCAGCACTACTAATGAGGGCAATTAATCCCGCGCTACTACCACCACTGAAAAAACCTGTAATAATGGCTATTGCTACCATTGTCCAAGAAGAACGCAAAAGAAAGTAAATTAGATTCATTATGTCAATTGTCAGTTGTCAGTTGTCAGTTGTTTTACTCCCTGATTTCCTATTCCTGATGTTAATTTTTTGTTTATCAGCCGTTTTATTTTACACCTATGGGGTTTATACAGCGATAGCGAAGCGCTCCGTAGGAATCGCTTTTTTGCGGGACTCTCCTCCCATAAACCCCGATTTCCATCCCCCTGTCACTATCCTTAAACCCCTGTGTGGTGTTGATAAGGGGACTTACGCCAACCTAGCTTCATTTTGTCAACAAGATTATCCCCAATATCAAATTATTTTTAGTGTCCGCAGTTCCACAGACCCTAGTATAGAAGTAGTTGAGAAACTAATTCAACAATTTCCAGAAATAGATATTAGTTTAGTGGTGAAAGATCATATTATCGGTGCTAATTTGAAAATTAGTAACTTAGCTAATGCTGTTACCACCGCCAAACATGATATTTTCCTCATTTCTGACAGTGATATTCGTGTCAGTTCAGAATATTTGCAAACAGTTATTCAACCACTACAAGATCAAAAAGTCGGTGTTGTCACCTGTTTATACCGTTCTACAGCCGAAGGAATAGCCACGATTTTAGAAGCTATTTGTACAGCCACAGACTTTCAACCGGGTATTTTAGTTAGCAAACAATTAGAGGGAATAAAATTCGCTTTGGGTTCAACCATTGTCATGCGTAAAACCACATTAGCAAAAATTGGCGGTTTTGCCGCCGTAGCTGATTATTTAGCAGATGATTATCAACTCGGCTATTTACCAACCCAAGCAGGTGACAAAGTAGTATTATCTAACTACATCGTCGAACACGGATTAGGATATAGTAGTTTATTAGATTCTATCAATCGCCAAATTCGTTGGGCGCGTTGTATTCGTGTTTCTCGTCCCTGGGGTTATATCGGCTTAATATTTACTTTCGGCACAGTTTCTAGTTTACTATTATTAATAACTAGCAGTGGTTCTATTTTTTCTTGCTTGGTTTTCTCCATCACTTTGCTAATGCGATTAATTATGGCTTGGGTAATAGGAGTAAAACTTCTCAATGACGCAGTTACTAAAAAATTCTTTTGGCTGATTCCTGTTGCGGATATAGTGAGATTTATAATTTGGTGTTGTGGATTTTTTGGTAATACTATTGAATGGCGAGGGACAAAATTTAAACTAGTTAAAAATGGTAAATTGCAAATAATCAAAAGTTAGGAATCAAGAATTAGTAGAGATTTATACTCAAAACGGCTTGATTGTTTGATTCTAAACGTAGGGGTAAAGCAAGAGCTTCATAGGTGTCAACTTAACGTAAAACTGCTAATAGCAAAAGTTGTCTTTCGATGACTAAACACTAGTACACAACGGCATAAATAAACCAACTATTCTCAATCGTCCAAAAGCCTATACTGTCTTCGTTTTGACTTTTGACTTTCGCACTGCTTTACTAGTCCGTTTTAACGGACTTGAGCTATCAGACAGGGAATTCATTCCCTGGCGGGTGTGGAAGCCAATAGAAGACAAGCAGGGGGAGAAGAGAGGCAGGGGGAAGGGAAGAACAGAAGTTTTTTCCGATCATTACCCGTCAAAATAAATTTGACGAACTACTAAGTTTTTCATAATTTTGCAAAAGTCTAAGTAGGTTAGCATTGAAAATCGTCGTTATGGCAAGGCAAGAGGCACTCATGCAAAAGGCAAGAGTGAAGAGGGTTTGGGCTATTTTACTTTTCTTTACATAGATTGGTTTTATTGTGTTCACCTACTTATGTCCCAACCGTTTTGAGTATAGAAAACAGAAAAATGACTTTTTCCCTACGGTTTTAGAACGTTGGCGGGAAACTGCCCTTGCACGTTACCAGCGGGTATATAATGACAGACCACATAGAAAGCGTTGAATTTAGTCCCATTCATAGTTTTAGTGCCTCTTGCCGCACCACAACCTAACTGGGTGCTACTTTTCCGCACAACCTGGGTAAAATGCCCGGTAGCAGAAGAGAAACCTGGACTATTATAGTTATAAGCTTTGACTTCATCGTACCATGACTGAACTGCTGTGTTAGCCAGGCTGTCTGAACTTATCGAAGGGGCTGTAGTGTAGTAAACATATAAGTTTTCTCCAGCATTATTGCGCTGATTAGCTGCACTGTGTTGAAGCAATCCATTGGCTGCTAAGTATTGCGCCCAGGTTTGAGCAGTGTTATTAGCAGAATTACTAATTGTCATATTGGGACTACGATGGATAGCTCGATAAACGTTATGTTTAGACAAAGCATTGCTTCTAAGAACATTCAAATCAATATTTGTTTGCGCTAAAGCAGGATTGCTGCCAATTGGCATTAAATTTGCCACCTGAGAGGGAATGATTCCTGTGAGTCCGAGGGTTAACGCTGTACCTGTTGTTAATGCAAAATATAAAAGAAGTTTATTCATGATTTTTATCCTTCCTATAACAAGAATGAATTTTGAACAAAGTCAGAGTATAGGGCGAATTGTGATTTAATCTTTACAGTCCCCGCTGCGGCTTTTGTTTGATTTACCTAATATGCAACTTAACAACATTACCGCTTATCTTTTAGTATCTCATGGGAGTCGTGATCCTCGTCCAGATATGGCTATGCAGCAATTAGCTAGGCTGTTAAGAGAGATATTACCCCCAGGGGAAAATTTCGTAGAAGTTGCTACCCTAGAGGCAAATATCCAACCTTTACATCTGCAAATTCAAGATTTTGCTCATCTTGTTCAGGCTTTTGGCTGTAAAAAGCTGCAAATTATTCCCCTATTTTTGTTACCGGGATTTCATGTGATGACTGATATTCCCGCAGAAATCGCCCTGGCAGAACAGGCTATCAGTGAAGGAATGATAATAGAATTGCGTCCTTATATTGGTAGTTATCCTGGTTTAGAAAAGTTTTTCGCGGGGATAATGACTACGATTAAAGCAGATGTATCCATTATTTTAGCTCATGGTAGCCGACGGGCTGGTTCTCATACCTCTGTCGAAAGTATAGCAGCTACTGTCGGCGCAGTTACAGCCTATTGGTCTGTCCCTCCCAGTTTAGAAGTCAGAGTACAAGAATTAATCGCTGCTGGTTATGGACGAATTGCGATTTTCCCCTATTTTTTATTTACAGGTGGGATAACTGATGCGATCGCTCTGGCAGTAGAAACGCTAAAATTACAATTTCCATCAGTCAGTTTTCAACTCGCACAACCATTAGGAACAAGTCGAGAATTTGCGAATTTAATCGAGAATTTCATCAAAGAAGAGGAAAAAGTTGTTGGGTAAAGTCTATTTAGTCGGTGCAGGTCCTGGAGATCCTGGACTCATGACTCTCAAAGGAAAAGGTTTATTAGCTTGTGCAGATGTGGTTATTTATGATGCTTTGGTGAGTCCAGAAGTGCTGGAAATGATTAACCCCCAAGCCGAACAAATCAACGCGGGTAAACGCATGGGTAGACATTCACTGTTACAGGAAGTCACCACCGAATTACTCATTGAAAAAGCAGAAAATCATGCCATAGTTGTCCGCCTCAAAGGTGGTGATCCTTTTATCTTTGGTCGTGGTGGGGAAGAAATGGCGGAATTAATAGCCGCAGGTATCCAGGTAGAAGTTGTCCCCGGAATTACATCGGGAATCGCCGCTGCCGCCTATGCTGGTATTCCTTTAACCCATCGGCTTTATAGTTCTTCTGTCACTTTTGTAACTGGACATGAATCCGCTGGTAAGTATAAACCCCAGGTAAATTGGCAAGCGATAGCTCACGGTTCGGAAACTATAGTAATTTATATGGGTATTCATAATTTACCCTACATTATTGAACAATTTACCCTAGCTGGATTGAGTTTAGATACACCCATTGCCTTAATTCGCTGGGGAACTCGGCCAGAACAGGAAGAATTAATTGGTGAGTTAGGAACAATTGTCAAACAAGTGGAAACAAAAGGATTTCTTGCACCTGCAATAGCTGTAATTGGTGCAGTCGTTAAGATGCACGATATATTATCTGGTAAGGAAAGAAAGGAAACTAAATAATTATGAATTAGTTAAGTTTAACAACATTGAATGCCTCCTGAATACTACCTTAGAGGGTGTTTGAAAAGTCATGATTGTTGTATTAAATGTTTTAAGTAATTAGACAAAAATATTTACAGTCATTGCGAGCGAAGGGAAGCAATCGCAAGGGTTATGATTGCTTCATTTCACTTCGTTCCATATGGCTAACGCCACGCTGCGCTAACGCAATGACATTGTGTAATTAATTTTGTCTCACTACTTAAAGCAAAAGCTTAATGGTGTCAACTTAATCTCAAATCCCTACCACATCTCGTTCCTAGTCTCTGACTAGGAATGCAGTTAATGAGGCTCTGCCTCTAATATCATTGAAGTCAGAGCCTTCTAGAATTCATTCCCAGTCTCTGACTGGGAATGAGATAACTTGAGTTCTTTGCGGGATAGATGTTTTACGTTAAGTTGACACCAATGAAGCTCTTGCTTTACCCCTTAACGGGTGACAAGTTATGTATCACTTCTTTGTCAATTTGTCAATAGGAAATTTTTGCGATCGCTCAAATTAGATCATTTCTGAGCAAATTTATGGCTAAAATTTTTGTAAAGTTTTGTATTAGCCTGGGAAATTAATTTCTGAAACTACTGTCAATAAAGGGTTTGAGACTAACATCTTCTGAAAGATCCAAAATTGACAATAGTAAGCCAATTATGAAATTCTCTGAAATTATAGCAAATCGCTGAAAGTATAGCAACCTCGTTGATAAATAGAAAAGATTCTCAATTAATTATTAAGAAAATCTAAAGGCAAATTGCTAAAAGTTATAAATATCAAAAGTATTGTTGATTTTCTATAATTTAAACTTATCATACAGCCATTATGAATAATATAAGTAGGTCAAAATTATAAAACCAAACTGTGTAAAGAAAAGTAAAATCTCCCCAAACCTCTTCCCTGTTCCCTTGTCATAACGACAATTTTTAACGCCAACCTACTTAGCAAAATTCAGAAATCATCAATAAACATTTAAAATTCAATATTAAGCGGATGTAGTATTTTGTCTTCCTAAAAGAGCCGCACCTATATATGGTATTTATTGCCTCGAATACTGTATAATCAAGAAAAACTTCACTAAAAACATATATATAATTATGAATACATTAGAAAAATTAGAACTGTTGGGTGAAAACTGTAGCGACAACACAGAATTAGATAGAATTATTGGACAACTTTTAAATTTAATTTTAACCCGTTATCGTCAAAAACTCGCTATCTATAACTTAGATATAGATAAATTTGAGAAAAAATATCAACTCACTTCTGAACAATTTTTAGAACAATTTAACTCAGGAAATTTAGGAGATGAAATGGATTTTTTTGAATGGTTCGGCTTATGCGAACTACGCAAAGATATTTTACAAAAAATCCATAAAAGACAAATTTCTGAACATATAAAATCTCAATTAAGTTAGTGCGATAGCGAACCGCGACCTACTAATCGGATCAAAATCATCAAAAATATTAACCTTTCCTTGCCAAAAACCCCCAATTCTCGCTCTAATGAAATGCAATGGAGGGCGCAGACCCTGCGCCCCTACGGGTTTGGCGATAAAAAACCGTACCTCATAACATCAGGAAGTGCTGTATAGCACCAGACAGGGTAGTTAGGACGTTCCGGCGGAATATCTCTACTTAATGGCTATAAACCTCATCCATTTTGAAACCTGAAGTAATGCGAGCATCTTGCTCGCTACTTAACAGCAGGGAGCAAGATGCTCCCACTACTTTCAATAACTATGGTTTTCATCTTAGACGGGGTTTAGCTATAATTATTACCAGAAATAGCGATTTTTTCACCAAATACCGTAATGTCATTGTCATTGCAATATGCTATACTCAACACGCCTTAATAATTTGATTCTGTGGGTAGGAGTAAAGCAAAAGCTTAATGGTGTCAACTTAACGCAAAATCTTCATCCCGCAAGGAACTCAAGTTCCTTGCTAATAGCGAAAGTCATCTAAAAGATGACTAAATACTAGGAAAATTCATTAGTCCGTTTTAACGGACTTGAGCTATGAGACAGGGAATTTATTCCCTGGCGGGTGTGGAAGCCAAACAAATAAGCCATCTGTAACCTAAGTTGACACCAATGAGTAGTGCTAAACCCCTACCATATATCGAAGTTAAAGTGATTCATATTGACTTCATATCACTAAAATTAATAACGTTGAAAGGTTACTAATCACTTATTTGTCAATTTGTCAATAGTAAATTTTTACTATCGCTCAAATTAGATCATTTCTGAGCAAATTTATGGCTAAAATTTTTGTAAAGTTTTGTATTAGCCTGGGAAATTAATTTCTGAAACTACTGTCAATAAAGGGTTTGAGACTAACATCTTCTGAAAGATCTAAAATTGACAATAGTAAGCCAATTATGAAATTCTCTGAAATTATAGCAAATCGCTGAAAGTATAGCAACCTCGTTGATAAATAGAAAAGATTCTCAATTAATTATTAAGAAAATCTAAAGGCAAATTGCTAAAAGTTATAAATATCAAAAGTATTATTGATTTTCTATAATTTAAGCTTATCACAACATATCTAATAAATAGCATCTAGGATAAAACTAAGAGCATATTATTAGATTATGATTGTGCGATCGCAAAGTGCTGCTGCAAGCAGTTCGCTCTTTTGGCACACAAACCCTAAATCTAGCCAGATTACCAGCTTGGACAATTGAAGATGGTATCATATATTCTCGTTTTGCTGGATTACGCGCGAGGAAATAAGTGAAAGTTTTAGTTATCGGGAATGGGGGACGGGAACACGCTCTAGCGTGGAAACTGCTGCAATCTGATAAAATCGAGCAAGTGGTCTGTGTACCAGGTAATGGTGGTACTGCAACTATGCCCGGTTGTGAAAACTTGCCCTTAGCAGTGGATGATTTTGCTGGTATTAGCGAATATGCGGTAAATAATGATATTCCTCTAGTAATTGTTGGACCAGAAGTACCTTTAGCTCAGGGAATTACTGATTATTTGCAAAATCAAGGCTTAATGGTATTTGGTCCAAATAAGGAAGGGGCGCAAATAGAAGCAAGTAAAGCCTGGGCTAAAGCCTTAATGGCAGAAGCCGGAGTTCCCACAGCTAAATCTGCGGTATTTACAGAAGCAGCCCCAGCAAAAGCTTACATTCAATCCGCAGGTGCGCCCATTGTGATTAAAGCCGATGGTTTAGCGGCTGGAAAGGGGGTAACAGTTGCCGAAACCATTGCCCAAGCTGAAGCAGCAATTGAGGCAATTTTTCAAGGACAATTTGGATCTGCTGGTAGTTCCGTTGTCATTGAAGAATGTTTAGTCGGGCAAGAAGTATCTATTTTAGCTCTCACCGATGGTTTAACCATTCGTCCATTATTACCTGCTCAAGATCATAAGCGTGTTGGTGAAGGTGATACAGGAGACAATACCGGGGGCATGGGTGCTTATGCTCCCGCCCCAATAGCCACACCGCAGTTAATGGCACGGGTACAAACAGAAGTATTAGAAAGAACTATTCACGCCTTACAGGCTAGGGGCATTGACTACCGAGGCATTTTGTATGCGGGGTTAATGATTTCACCAGATGGGGATTTTCGGGTTTTAGAATTTAACTGTCGCTTTGGTGATCCAGAAACCCAAGTGATTTTACCAATGCTAGAAACACCTTTGGAAGATTTAATTTTGGCTTGTATAGAACAGCGGTTAGGAAATATGCCGCCGATTGCTTGGAAACAAGGGGCAGCGGCGACGGTGGTGGCTGCTTCTGGTGGTTATCCGGGAGAGTATATTAAGGGTAAGGTAATTACTGGTTTTGCCGCAGCCCAGACCGTAGGGGCGACGGTTTTTCACGCGGGGACAAGGTTAAATGCCGTCCAGGAAGTTGTGACAGATGGCGGTAGGGTGTTAAATGTCACTGGTTTGGGTGAGGATTTTCAAGCAGCTTTAGCTCAAGCCTATGCAGGTATAAAGAGCATTCAATTTGATGAAATGTATTATCGCCGAGATATTGGTTATCGGGTTTTAGGCTGATTTTTGGGTACTTGAATTAGATTTTTTGCTCTCGCAGAGGCGCAGAGGCGCAGAGGAATCTTAAATAAATCCTCCCCCCCTGCCCCCCTGCTATATTTTCTTGTATCGCAGCCCTCCCCGCAAATTGCTAAAAGTTTGTATGCTGAATCTATATGGTTGTTTATAGTTCTTAATTAAAACTGGTGCAAGAAGATTTTCGTTTAATTATTGATTTAGTTTTGGTGTTTGCTGTTGCAGCTTGCGGTGGACTATTAGCTGCGCTGTTAAAACAACCTGTTTTGCTGGGATATATCATTGGTGGGATGGTTGTTGGTCCTTCTGGACTGCGACTGATTAAGGAACTTATCCAAGTGGAAACCTTGGCTCAGTTTGGGGTGGCGTTTTTGTTGTTTGCTTTGGGTGTGGAGTTTTCCTTAACGGAACTTAGGAAAGTTAAAGCGATCGCTCTCGGAGGTGGTACTTTACAAATTATCCTGACTATTCTCATCACTGTTTTGGTCTGTGGTGTCACTGGCGCTTGGGGAACTTTGCCCGCTAAGGGTGTATTTTTGGGTTCGATTTTGTCTCTGTCTTCCACTGCGGTGGTTCTCAAGTGCTTAATGGAACGCAATGAGACGGAAACACCTCACGGTCAGGTGATGCTGGGGATGTTGGTTGTCCAGGATTTAGCCCTGGGACTAATGTTAGCTGTCTTACCAGCCCTCCATGCACCAGGAGAGGTGATTGGCATTGCTGTGCTGATGGCATTGCTAAAGATTGGTTTATTTGCCGCTGGTGCGGTTGTAGCGGGGATTTGGTTAATTCCTCCCTTACTCAGATTATTAGCCAGAACGGAAAGTAAGGAGTTATTTTTATTAGGTATTGTCACCATCTGTTTAGGAATTGCCATATTCACAGAATACTTGGGGTTATCTATTGAAATGGGGGCATTTGTCGCTGGATTGATGATTTCTGAGGTGGAATATGCTGATGAAACTTTGACTATTGTTGAACCATTGCGGGATATATTTGCTAGTTTATTTTTTGCTGCCATTGGGATGTTGATTGATCCGGTATTTTTGTGGCAAAATCTAGAATTGATTCTCGGATTGGTGGCTTTGGTTTTTGTGGGTAAGTTTTTAATTATTACTCCTTTAGTAAGCCTGTTTCGCTATCCTTTAAAAACATCTTTAATTGTGGGGTTGGGATTAGCACAAATTGGGGAATTTTCTTTTGTTCTGGCTAGTGAAGGGCAATCTTTAGGTTTGGTGTCTCGGCGGATATATTTACTAATTTTAGGAACTACTGCCGTTACTTTAATGTTGACTCCTTTTGTCTTGCGATTAGTGCCATTTTTATTCGATTTTGCTGAATCTATGCCTTGGCTAAAACCATATTTGGTGGATGACCAAGCTCGTGATTTTTCGGAAGATTTGCCACAGAAAAATCATATCGTAGTTTGTGGTTATGGACGACTGGGTAAAAATTTGGTGAAGTTGTTACAGCAATATCAATTATCTGTGGTAGTAATTGACCAATCAGAAAGTCGGATTCAACAGTTAAGGGAAGCAGGAATTGCCTATGTTTATGGTAATGCGGTGAGTCTTCATGTCTTAGAAACTGCTGGTGTTAGTCATGCTCAAGGAATGGCGATCGCACTCCCAGATCCTGCTAGTATTCGACTATGCTTAAAACGATCTTTGGAAGTATGTCCAGAATTAGATACAGTTGTCCGTGCTACCCAAGATAAAAATATTGAGCTTCTTTATCAATTGGGGGCAAAGGAAGTTGTCCAACCAGAATTTGAAGCTAGTTTGGAAATGGTAAATCATCTCTTAATTACTGTGGGTTTGTTACCAGAAGTGGTACAAGAGAAAATGCAACAAATTCGCCAAGATCATTATTTGGATTTACGCCCTGAAAGTTCTGCTGCTGAAGTTTCTCAATATTTACAAAAAGTCACCCGTGATCTAAATCGTCGTTGGTATGACTTACCAGCAGATTCACCTTTAATTGGCATGACTTTAGAAGAAGTGAATATGCGTTATTTAACTGGGGTGAGTTTAATGGCTATTTGTCGGGTTGATGGAGAAGAAATTGATTATCCCAATAGTCAAACTACACTCCTTCTAGGCGATCGCCTATTAGTGGTAGGATCAGCAGAAGAATTAACAGCTTTAATCCAATTTGCTGAAGGTAAAATCACCATTAAGTAGCAATACTTGTCGGTTAAGGGAACACCAAAAAATAAATTACCCAATTTTGTGGGATGGGCATCCTGCCTGTCCTTGATGATTAGCAGGCTTTTCGGCCTGCACCACAAGAAATTTTTGGGTATTTTTTTAATTGGAAGTCCCAAGGAAATGTAGGTTGGGTTGAGCGATAGCGAAACCCAACAAAATCCATGATAATATTGGGTTATGGCTGATGCTTCCGGCTCCCGCAGGGGTACGCCTATAGCTAACGCCTCCCGTCAGGGATACATTTACGTTCCACAACCCAACCTTGTATCTTAGAGGGATGTTAGAGGAATGGAGGTTAGGTTTCTGGAGATGATCGGTTGCATCTAATACTTTTCAAACAACCTCTAAAATTCAGGGTTTTGATAGGCGAGATAAACAGCTTCTAAAAATACATCTGAGGCAATATTTCCTGGCAGAATTTCTAAATTAATAATAGATTGAACCTGTTGGGTGAGTTTTAAAGAAAGTGCTGTCCGGGCTTTTGTGGACATTCCACCGCGTCGGCGTAAATATTCTCGAATAATGGCAAAATCATCTGGTAATAAAAGTGATAAATCGGCTATTTCTCGTAATTGAATATGGAAAGATTTAGCTGTTTCAGAAATAGCTAAATTTGATGATTTCACAACTGTTTCTGCCTGAATTACAATTGTCCCAGCAGCTAAATCACCAAGACGCTTTTCTCGATTACTAAAAGTAATTAAAAAAGCACCAATAAATAAGGATTCATCAAGAGGACGGAGTAAGGCTCGTAATGCTGATTGTTGTAAACCCACAGGTCTACCATCATCGCGCACAACACGAATTTTAGCAATCCTTTTACCGGGTGTTTGTCCTTGCCAAAGAGTTTCAAAAAGGACGAAATAACCTGTGTAAATAAAGAAAAAACTTAATAGAGATATGGCTATCAACCACAAACCAAAATTAGAGCCAAAAATACTAACTCCCAAATCAGTAATTTGCTGAAAAATAAACGACCATATTAACGCCAATATTACTAAAGTAAAAGCTAAAATTAGGTAGTCAATCATTAGTGCTAAAGCCCGACTACCAATTCCAGCCAGGGTAAATTCTATTTCTACACTTTCAGGTGTAGTGAATTTAATGCGATTAAAAAGGTGCATTATATTTGAATTTAATTAAATATCGTGATCACGTAATTGTAAACCCAACCCTTCTCGCCGACTTCTAAGGTCATAATAAATAACGGCTTTAACTGTTTGCCAAAAAGGTGTAATTAATGCTAAACCAGCAAAAGTCAGCCCAAGAATTAACAGGGAAAAAATCATTGAAAAACCAGCATTTCCCTCTTTTAGTAAAGGTGTGAAAATCAACTGAACAATACTAGTGATGATTTGAATAATAAGTTGGATGGGAATGGTTATTAAACTACCAATTAGGGAGATTAACACTATTCTGCCGATATTTCCTTTGGTTAATTCCCAGCTACGATTAATCGTTGAACTACCGTTAACATCATCCTCAATAGCTAGGGAAACATCTACTAAATAAAATCTAGTTCCTATCCATACAATTCCTGTAAAAATGATTATTATTTCTACCAAAGTTATTAAAATGATAATAGCTATATTAGCTGGATTTGCATCCTGTAATCCTCCTAGTAATTCTGTTGATATACCTATTAGTAAACCACCAATAAGTATAGATCCAAATGTAATTCCTAGAGTAATGACGAGCATGAGGATAATGTTGACAAAAAATTCCCATAAGCGGGAATTGACAAACCGCTCACCGGATGAGACGCTTTCTGGTTGGTTAACTAATTCGCCAAAAGCTAATCGAGAAATCAGGGCTGAAAGGGCATAAAATTTCACCCAACCGTAAATAGGAACTAGTAACCAAGCATAAGCTTTAAGGGCTATGAGAAAATATTTTTTGAGATGGGAACGGTACAATCGTATTCCCGCACTGACAACACTACCTAAACTTAATGGTTGAATAGGGTTAGAAGAACCAAAATTTCCAGACATGGTGTTAATTTTTTCCTAAGATACGGTGCTTACTTTGAAGTTATTTTAAGCTAATCTGTACTAAGTATTTAGAAATTTTATGAATATTCAACGTTGGATAGGAAGACGAGAGGCTAATTGGCAGCGTTTAGATGCTTTGTTGAAGAAGGTAGAACAAAAACGCTTAAAGTCCCTGCGTTCGGCAGAAATTAGGGAACTGGCGAGTTTATATCGTTCTGTAGCAGCGGATTTAGCTAGGGCGCGGACTCAGCAAGTTGGTAAAACTTTAATTCAAAGTTTACAATCATTGACAACTCGCGCCTATACACAAATCTACCAGGGTTCGCGGCGACAGGAATGGCAAGCAGCGAAGGAATTTTACCTGTGGGGGTTTCCTCAAGTGGTGCAGCAAACGTTGCTATACATTGCCATAGCCACCGCTATGTTCATTTTGGGAGGCTTAATTGCTTGGTGGTATGCTTGGCAAGATCCGAGTTTTATGTCTTTGGTAGTACCGGAAAGGTTGATTTCTCTGGTGCGAGATAAGGGTGAATTATGGATGGGTTCGATTGTGGGGATTGAACCATTAGCTTCTAGTAATATTATGATGAATAATATTTCTGTGTCTTTTGGGGCTGTAGCTGGGGGAATTACGGCGGGTTTATATACAATTTATTTATTAGTATTCAATGGTTTGTTAATGGGCGCTATTGGTGCTTTAGTTGCTCAAAATAATCTGGCTTACCCGTTTTGGGCGTTTGTATTTCCTCATGGTGCTTTGGAATTACCTGCGATATTTTTTGCGGGAGGTTCAGGTTTGTTGCTGGCAAGGGCAATTTTATTTCCTGGTAAATATCGCCGCCGTGATGCGTTGAAATTTTACGGTTCTTTGGCTGTACAATTGGTTTTTGGGATTGTGCCGATGTTGATTGTTGCTGGTTTAATTGAGGGTTTTTTGTCTCCAAATCCGATTGTTCCAGATCCAATTAAATATTTGTTTGGGATGGGTTTGTTTGTGGTTTTGGTGAGGTATTGTAGTCGGAAGAAGAAAATATGAATGTCTCACGCAAAGGCGCGAAGGAAGAAATTGTATTGTTTTACCAATGACTCCTGGGCGCAGGCCCTGCGCCCCTACCTCCATTAATTCCTGCAATATTTCACAGTTGATTTCTGGCTTTAAGTTGTAAATATTTATCAACTAATTGTTCGGAAATTTGATTTGCTGGTGCGTCAAGAACTAATACTCCTTTTTGTTTTAATTGGGCAAATGCTAGTTGTCTTTGTGCTAATAAATCTAAAGCAACTGCGCGAATATAGGATTGTGTGGCATCTTCAGTAAATGTATGTGCTAAATTATCAACTTGAGGATCTCGCAGGGTGACGCAAAATGGTAAATAACGGGGTGCGAGTCTGGTGAGGGCTAGGAGAAGTTCGGAGGAAGCGGTGATATCAACTAAGTCGGTAATGATGACTATTAAAGCCCTGCGGGTTTGTTGTTTGACGACGTGGGTAACTGCACCTAAATAATCAGATTCGAGTAATTCTGGTTGAATAGGGGTGAGTTTATCAATGAGTTGGTTGAGATGATTTTGTCCTCGTTCTGGAGGTATCCACGTATGCAATTTGTTGTCAAATACACCAACACCAACGCGATCGCCTCTGTGCAATCCTGCTAATGCTAGGGACAATGTGGTGTTTAAACCCCAATCAAATCGTTGCAAACCTTGGACTTTGGCTGTCATCAATCTGCCACGATCTAGTAATATCAATAATGTTTGTTCTTGTTCTGGTTCTAAAACTCTAACGAGGGGTCCTGTATTACCGTAGGCACGTCTAGCAGTGGCTTTCCAATCAATAAAGCGTAAATCGTCACCGCTGCGGTAGTTTCGCAATTCTGCAAATTCTGTGCCTATACCCATTTGCCGAGTTTTGCGGATAGAACCTGATGATTGTAATGTCAGACGAATAGAGAGCGATCGCAATCCCACTAAATCAGGATATACTTTTACCTGTGTACTGTGGGGAATTTGCCAATCATGCCACACTAACCCCCACATTCCCAACTGTCGGACTTGGATATTTCCCCAAGAAAACTCTCCTCGTTGATTTGGGTAAACTGTGTAAGTTAATTCCTGGCTTTGATTAGCATTAATATTAGCTGTAACTGTGGTTGTAGAAACAGTAAATTCTTGTGGGTAATAATCGTGGATTTCAATAACTGCATCAATTTTCCCAGCTTTTACTTTTAAAATAACTGAATTATCTCTACCAATAGATAAACGTGATGGTAATTCGCGGGTAATTTCTACGCGGGTTGCTTTCATTCTCCAACCATCAATTACCATGAAGGTGAAAACCGTAAGATCAAATAAACAAGTTATGATTATGGTTTGATAAATTCCCAGAATCATAGATAAAATTGGGGAGATAAATATTCCCGCAATTAATAAAAAATAAACTTTTTTGGATGGAATCATATTATCAAGGATGAATTTATGAATACTGACTTCTGCGGTCAATTTTGTGACAAATTGCAACTAGACTATTAGGAAAATTTCAAAATGTTCCCTTAAATGCTGCATAACTCAGAGCCATAATAATTGGCAGAATAATAGAGATAGAAATAATCAGTCCGGTTTTGCCAAAATGAATTTTTTGCCCATCTGATTTCAAGAAGATAATTACAGATGCAGTTGCCATTAAAAGCCAAATTATTGCAAAGAGAATAAAGATAATAAATGCTGAATCATTCATGGTTTTTATTAACTATCCTTGTCTCTTTAGAGACTTCCAAATAAAAAAATGTCCCAAAACTGATGCAACAATTCTCTCTCTGTGTACTCTGTGCCTCTGTGGTTCGTTTCTTGGGATAATTTATTTCTTGGAAGTCTCTTAGGGAACGTAATTCTTGTGATGAGAGTCGTTTTCAACATGAGATTATCAATGAATTAAGTAGGTGAACACAATAAAACCAAACTGTGTAAAGAAATGTAAAATCGCCTAAACCCTCTTCACTCTTGCCTCTTGCCTTTTGCCTTGCCATAACGACAATTTTCAACGCCAACCTACTTATCTAGGAACTGGAACTTGATTAATTACTGCTGCAACTACTGCATCAATTTGTAAACCATCTAGCATTGCTTCCGGTTTCAATAATAAACGATGACGCAATAAGGGTGAAGCCACTGATTTTACATCATCTGGAGTGACAAAATTCCTTCCCGATAACCAAGCTGCGGCTTGAGAAGTTTGCAACCAAGCACCCGCAGCGCGAGGAGATGCACCTAAAGCTAAATCAGGATATTGACGGGATTTTCTCACAATTTCTAATAAATAATCAACTATTGTTTCTGATACTTGAACTTGTTTTACAGCTTGTCTAGCTTGCAAAATATCAATTACTGTAGTGACAGGTTTTAAGTTAGCAATATCTGTACGTTTTGCAGTAAATCCAGACTGACGATTTAATAACATTTGTTTTTCGGCTGCTTGTTCTGGATAATCTACAACTAATTTAAACAAAAACCGATCTAATTGTGCTTCTGGTAAAGGATAAGTTCCTTCAAATTCTAAAGGGTTTTGGGTAGCAATTACCCAAAATAAATCAGGTAATGGTAAACTTTCACCGTCGAGGGTAACTTGCATTTCTTCCATTGCTTCCAAAAGTGCAGCTTGGGTTTTTGGAGGAGTGCGGTTAATTTCATCGGCTAAAAGTATTTCTGTAAAAACGGGACCTTTTTTTAATGTGAAATCGCGGGTATTTAAGTCAAAAATATTTGTCCCTGTAATATCTGACGGGAGAACATCTGGAGTTAGTTGAATACGACGAAAATCAGATTGGATTAATTGTGCCAATACTTTAACTAACAATGTTTTTCCTGTGCCAGGAACTCCTTCTAAAATAATATGTCCACCTGCTAATAAAGCAATTAATGTCTGTTTAATCAAAGCGGGTTGTCCAACAACTATTTGATTAATTGCTTTTCCCAGGTTAATTAAAACCGAATTATTAGTTTCACTCATATTTATCAATCACTCACAAAAAAAAGGAATAAAAAAAGATTTCGAGAAATATCATGTTCATCAAAAGATCTATACCAAATTTATCTAAAGCTGCACAGAATCATAATCATCCGTATTTATCTGCGTTTATTTGCGTTCATCTGCGTTTAATTATTTTCGCAAATTACGCCATTTCTCTAACCAGCTTATCAGTTCTCGTTCACTTATTCGACGTTTTTGTGATTGTAGTTGTAATACTGCATTAAGTTTTTCTGTATTATTCCCTGTTTGTTCTTCCCAGATTTTTAGTAAAACCTGATTGTCTACAGGAATTTGACTCAAACCCAAAGCTTTTTGCAGTTGTATTTGTTCTTCTTTCCCCAACATTTCCACGACAAAATCGGTAGATTCTGCTTTGTGGAGAACTCCCGCTAAAGCTTGAATATAAGCCTGACTATTATTTATGACAGGTGTTTCTAAGTTTACTGGTTTACCAAAGCGGCGATTTTCTGCCCAAATTAATGCCAATAATAGGACAATTAGCTGGATAAAGGCTGGTAATAGGGGAGTTTTGGCGAAGTAATTGAATATACTATCTTCTCCTACTTTTTTCTGAATATCTTTGTCTTTATAGCCATGTATATATTCGTCTACAAATACTTTTTGACTATTTTTAGTGACTAAATCTGCTAATAATTTAAAATTACTGTCATTCTCTTGATAGGCATTAGCAGCTAAATATGGTGTTGTTACTAAAATTACTTTGCCTTTACCGGATTTTTTCTGCCAAATTATTGCTCCAAATTCGTCTCCTAATATGACTTGTTCTGCTTTTGAAGTATGATATCGGCGACGGGTATCAATCTTGATGTTTCCGAAGGGTGATTGCTGCTGTGTACTAAATACTGCTGCTGTTACTGGTTGTTTAATTCCTAAAATTACGAGGTTATTCCCTTTTTTTACCCATTCTTCTGGTTCTGAATATATTTCTATTTCTTGAAGGGCGCTATTAACTTGTAATAAAGTAATAGGGTTTTTTGTTGTTGGTAAATCACTAAATGGTTTTTGCCAACGTTGAATACTGATATTTTGATCTTGCATAAAGGCATACCACGCACCATAGCCATCAGGGCCGCGATTATAAGTAGAACCACTAGTTATTTGGGTGTTGGGGGCTGCTATAGTGGTAAGTAAAATAATCACGGCTAAGACTATCGCACCTAACCAAGCAACGCGCTGATTGCGTTTCATGATTTATCTGAATTAGGAATTTCCAAGAAAAAAATTATCCCAATAAATGAACAAAAGAACCACAGAGGCACAGAGAACACAGAGAGAGAAGAAATAGAGAGAGTTTTTGCGTTAGTTTTGGGACATATTTTTATTTGGAAGTCCCTTAAAAGAAACTTTTACTCCTGACTCCTGACTAATGATTCCTGGATTTTTCTATAAGCTTGCCAACACTGTTGATAATTTTCTGCTAAAATCTCATGCTGACTAAAGCACAGTTGTTCATGGGTGGTGATTAATGTTTGATATGGTTGGAGGAGGGTGACGGAGGATTTGAGTAATTGCAAATATTCTCCGTCCGTGCGGCTGGGTTGTTGGCGAGCGATCGCTTGTTCATGTAATTGTTGTAACATTGCTAAATAAATACAACGACAGGCTTCTCTATAATTATACTGCCGTTGAAATTCCTGAGCTTGGCTTAATAACAGGGTAATGGATGTTTCTCTGGAATTAGCTTTGGTTTTAGAACCCCTAGCATTACTCACCGCCTTCAGCCAAGTATAGATATAAGGATTAAATTCCTGCCATAAGCGCCAACCTACCCATAGCAAGAATAAACCCAATCCTGACCAAAATAGGATTGTTAGTAATTCATTTAACCAAGGACTGATTGACCAGCCAGGAGGCAACTCTGGTAAGGTGGTTTCAAATCTGGAAAATTGGTATTCTACCCATTCTCCTACCTGCTGTTGGAATAAGGAAAACTGCCACACCCAATTTGTTTGTTCAAAAGCATCTGTAGTCATAAAACAGAATGGCTTAACCTATTATTTATTTACATCATTACTGATTTTGCTAATGTTATAGCGGTATGTACTTGAATGAAGTCCAAAAATTAAGTCAAAAGCCTTACAGCACTCCTCCTGACTGGGCGCAGTCCCTGCACCCCTACCTCCTCCAATAGCATGACTATTTACTTTTATAAGGTTTCCCAGCCATACGGGTGTTTTTCTAATTTTTCTCCTCACGGGATTGATGTCGAAGGTACTTATTGGCCAACTGTTGAGCATTATTATCAAGGACAAAAGTTTGTTGGTAGTCCAGATGCCCCGATTATACCTTTAATCCACGCTGCTCCTACCCCTGAAGAAGCTGCTGCTTTAGGACGTTGTCCCTCTCGTTGTCTCCGTCCAGATTGGGAATTGGTGAAAACTCAGGTGATGCGAAGGGCAGTATTCAAGAAATTTATCACTCATCCTGATATTAGGGAAATATTATTAATCACAGGTGATGAAATGCTCATAGAAAATTCGCCTACAGACTGTTTCTGGGGCTGTGGTGCAAATCATACAGGAGAAAATCACCTCGGTAAAATCCTCATGAGTGTACGGGCAGAAATACGGTTACAGTTATTAGAAATATGAAAAATTTTATACTGCTTGTCTATTAAAATACTGTTTAGCTTAAACAGTAGAAGCCTCTCACCTACCCGATAGGAAGGCGATGAGGAATGAACACTTTCTTGATTTTTTTTCAAATATTTGATATAATTTTCAAGGGTAGGTGTAACTCAATTAAATGCTGAAAAGCAGCCTATCAAAAAAGTTAAAAATTATCTCAAAAAGTCCCTAGGGCATAGGGCTTTAAAGCTCGGTTAATGTCTTCATAGAGGAGTCGCCGAGAAGCCCACACTCACCTGAAAGGGAGTGTGTGGAGTATGTCACGAGAAAAGCAAAAGGCACTGGTCTTTTACAATCAAGCTTTACCTTTAATGCGGGCTGTGGGCGATCCCTATGGAGAAGTTACCATTCTTGATAATATTCGTGCATTAGGAGGGTTTTAAGGTATTTTAGGGTGCATGAGGGTGAAATCTGTTTTGTTTCAAAACTTAAAAAATCCTGAGTAATTACTCAATTGCATCAAAATAAAATTACTGCTAAAAGTAGCGTGTAATTCCCAAAAATATAGGTTTTCATCAAACTTATGTTTTTTATTTAGTAAAGTTTAATTGCAAAAATGTCCCATCGAATTTAAAGCTGTTATCTTAATAGTTGAAGCAGGTATAGCTTCCCTGGCAGATACGACAGCTAGAGAGAAAGAAGAAAGAAACCACAAATGAGAGGTAAAAGCGCTGTTTAATTTACATCTGTCTCGTCAACAAACAACAACACCCAACGCGAAAGCTGATATTTCCTCAAATGAATGAAAATCAGGGGGCGCTGTGACTGGTTTCCATCCCTTGTTGATCAAGTTGATGAAAGGTAGTACATCCCTGGCTAGAGTTAACAAAAAGAGGGATTCAACAAGCTAGTAGATGTCTGGGTGTTGTTGTTTGTAATTTTGTACTAGAATTAAATAGAAAGAGATATTGAAAATAGCGCCTTATGTCAATTATTGCGCTCAGAGCGTGGTATCTACCGGATTATGAACCGATTGCAGAACTGGAAAAACGTCCTCCAGATATTCGGCTGAGTAAAAAAAGCTTATTAAAATCAGGATTGCGAGCAGACTTTTTAGAGGATAGCGACGCAGTAAAAACATCAACTTGGTTTGGGCGATATTTAGAAGGAGAAAATATTGAGTTTTATATTGAAGGCAGCGGTGGATATTCTGTAGCTAACATTGACTTGATTAGTCATGAAATTTATTTTACTAAACAGGCTGTATTAGCCCAATTAGATCCGACAATATATTTCTGTTATCAAACCGAATATGGGACAGCTAATGATCTCCTCAGAGAAGAATTGCTTACCACTTTAAAAAGTATAAATGAAAAATCGCATTTTCCCCTAACTTTAGTAGAATCACCTCGTCCAAAAAATGCTTGTTTGCGTTTAAATCGCGCCAGCATGAGAAAAATCCGTAAGAGTTTATTATTTATTGCTGATACCACTGCCATAACTAGCATTGACAGTCAGGAAACAAATCAACTAATTCCCAGTCCTCATGTCTGTGTCGAAATGGGTTATGCTATTCACAGTAAACGGACTGAACAAATTTTGCTGGTGCAAATGCAACGTCCAGACTTGGTAGGGCAGTTTCCTTTTGATTTACCTACCCAGCAGGTTTTACAATTTCAAAATGGTACGGAACTCAAGCAAATGCTGACAGGAATGATTGAAAACCAATTGGCTAAATTCAAATTATTTTAAATACAGCAAATTGCAGATTAATGAGGTACAGAATCTAAATTCTACCCCGGACAGCAAGCGGGTTTTACTCTTAATTCCTGATTGGGCGCAGGCCCTGCGCCCCTACCTCCTGAATTCTGCTGTAAGTCCTAGTAGTCTGTGAAGCCGAAAATGACGGGTGAAGGCAAGCAGGGGGAGAAGAGAGGCAGGGGGGGTAGGGGGGGTAGGGGAGGTAGGGGGGTAGGGGAGGTAGGGGAGGTAGGGGAGGTAGGGGGGGTAGGGGAGGGAAGAACAGAGGTTTTTTCCGATCATTCCCGTCAAAATAAATTTGACAGATGAATTATATCTTTCCCAAGCAGATTAAATATTTATGCGGTATTCTCTGAACTGGGTGCTTTGGCAATTAAATTCTTATGATGCAGACGAGTGGAATAATTATCTGTCTTAGTTATATTTTGGGTTTGCTGTTTACGGCTATTCCTTGGGGTGGTGTGTGGATTTTATTATTGGGTGTGGTTGGGGCGGTTTTCTTTCGCCGCATATATGCTAATCTGCGGAAGTTTGCTCTGAAAAGAGAAGGTGCTGTTGGCAAAGATAAGGCGATCGCTAATAACTGGACGGGTATTCCTCATCCGAGAATATGGTTAATTGCTGGTGTGGTGGGTTTGTTGGCTACTGTTTATTGGCAATTGCGTGTTCCTCAACCGGGAATTGAGGATATTAGTCAGTTTGCGGCTGGGGATAATAGTAATCTTGAACAATTAGTGATTGTACGGGGGTTGGTGGATAGTAATCCCCGCGTAACTCGTAATCAACGGGGACAATTTTGGTTAGCAGCGACTCAGTTAGATGAGGTGAAAAATGATAGCGTTCGCGGAGCGTCCCGGAGGGAACTAGTGCCGCTGCAAGAGGGTCAGGAGGGAGGGGGGATTCCCAAGGGTGTGACGGGTAGGCTATATGTGACTGTGCCGATATTGCAATCTACTGGGTTATATCCTGGACAACAAATTGCGGTGACTGGATTTTTGTATAAACCAACTGCGGCTTCTAATCCTGGTGGGTTTGATTTTCAGAAATATCTGCGGCAGGAGGGGACTTTTGCGGGTTTAATTGGTAGGCAGATTAATATTTTGGATGATGAACATCCTTGGGGATGGTGGCAGGTTCGTGAGAAGATTGGGCGATCGCAATCTCGTTTATTAGGTGTTCCTGAAGGTCCCCTTGTTAGTGCAATGGTCTTAGGTAGTAAAGCTGTTGATTTACCCTATGATATCCGGGATTTATTCGTAAAAGCAGGTTTAGCCCATGCTTTAGCCGCATCTGGGTTTCAAACTTCTCTGATTTTGGGTGTAGTTTTACAGCTAACAAGACGTACAAATAAAGCCACACAAATTACTCTTGGTAGCTTGGGATTAATTACTTTTCTGTTTTTATCAGGTTTTCAACCCGCAGTATTAAGAGCCGTAATTATGGGTTTTGCCGCTTTGTTGGGTTTGGCTTTAGAAAGAAATGTGAAGCAATTGGGATCTTTATTAATAGCCGCAACATTATTATTGTTGTTTAATCCTCTCTGGATTTGGGATTTAGGTTTTCAATTGAGTTTTTTAGCGACTTTGGGATTAATTGTCAGTGCATCTGCAATCACTCAACGTTTAGATTGGCTACCACCTGCGATCGCTTCTTTAATTTCTGTACCTTTAGCAGCCACAATTTGGACTTTACCCCGACTGCTAGAGTTTTCTAGTGTCATTCCCGTTTATAGTGTGCCTCTAAATATTTTGACGACACCATTTATTTCTATCATTAGTATTGGGGGCATGATTAGCGGTTTGGTGAGTTTGATTTCCCCAGATTTAGGTGGCACTTTAGCCAGTTTTTTATATTATCCAACCCATTTATTAATTCAAATGGTGGAATTTTTTGTTAAGTTGCCAGGTAGTTTAGTGGCAGTTGGGAGTATATCAATTTTGCAAATGCTCACTATTTATATCTTAATTATTTTAGCTTGCTTAGTCCGATGGTGGCAAAAACGTTGGTGGTTTGCAGGTTTCATAGCAGTTGGTTTGGTACTTGTTCCCATTTGGCATTCTGCTAATAATTTGGTGAGAATTACTTTGTTAGATACTAGAACTGAACCTGTTTTAGTAATTCAAGATCGGGGAAATATTGCCGTAATTAATAGTGGAAATGAAGGCACGGGTAGATTTACGATTTTGCCATTTTTGAGACAGCAAGGGGTAAATCAGATTAATTGGGCGATCGCTAGTAAGTTTACAGGTTATACTAATGATGCTTGGTTGGAAATTATGCAAAGTCTACCAATTAAAAATTTGTATGAATATGCTCCTAAGTTGGAGGAAAATATTGCAACTCAATTACTACAACAGGAACTCCAAAAACAGCAAGGAATTTATCAAAGTTTAGGAGTTGGACAACCTATAAATACTCCCACAATGACAGCACAATTAATTAATGACCAAGTACCGATTTTAAAGTTACAAATTTTTGGTCAAAGTTGGTTATTAGTAGGGAATATTAAATCTCAACAAATTAAAGAATTAATTAAAAGTGGTGATTTGTCTTCTCCCCAGGTGTTGTGGAGTCCATCAGAATCTTTGCAAGATTTAGTTTTAGCACTCAAACCACAAATAGCTATCTCTCCTGCTAATAATCTAGATAGGAAAATATTATCTTCTTTGAGTAAAGGACAAACAAAACTTTTCTTTACTGGTAAAGATGGTGCGATTCAATGGACACCTAATGGGGATTTTCAAACTTTCATTCAGACAACAGAAAATAAATCTTCTGTTTTGTAGGACAGAGAGACAAAGTAAGAAGGAGATGACAGCAGGTAGCAGGATAAAAACAGGGATTTTATCACCAATATAGCGGTTATCGGTCGGATGCAATAAAATATAGGGCGCAGTCCCTGCGCCCCTACAGTTGCTAATAGTCAAAGTTTACTAAAGTAAACTATAGATTTATGGGGATTTTTAGTCATCAACAGACAACTTTTGCTATTAGACTGGGAATATGGCTAACGCCACGCTACGCTATCATTCCCAGGCGGGCTAGTACCGTAGGGCGGAAGTCAAAAGTCAAAACGAAGACAGTATAGGCTTTTTAACGATTTAGAATGGTTTATTATGTACTCAAGAGCCAAAATTATTTACGGAAATGGAAGCACCCAAGCAAGTTGAGAAAGTTCAAAGAGAGAAATTAAAAAACCCCCAAAGAGGGAGTTCTCTAATTAAGCATCTTGCGGATTAAGACGACTCATTTGCCATGTGGTGTATGTACCTATAGGACTCCAAATTAAATAAGGTAATAATAGTAATGCTGCCCAAAGCGATACAGATAAGACTGCAAGGGTGATTAATATACAAATTAGTAGACCTGTACCACCAATGATTGTACCAGCGATAAGACTGCGAAGACGGATCATTATGGGGCTATAGGCTATGGTAAATATCTCTAGAAGTAGGTACAAACCCATCATTAAGCGAGTTATATCGGTATTTGGGCTGTGTTCCCAAATAATATAAGCTGACCAAGCACCACAGATAAAAATTATAGTCCAAATCAGAGGAATTGCTGATTCAAAGGTTAACCATTTAGGTCTTTGTAAATGCCGAAACCATTGACTCTGGTTGGGTGTAATCCAGTTACCAGCGAAGCCTACGAAGAATGCTATAGTGCCAATAATCATCCAAGATTTAATCATAATTGCTTTGGTGCTGACTTTGGTGAAAGTCTGACGCAATAATATTACATTAATAAGGTATTTTAAACATAGATCCAAATCTACTACAGTGATCTGTATTGAATTATGGGGCAGTTTTCTGGTATATATCATAAAAATAACCAGAAAATACGATTATGACTCATTATGGCTTAATGTGTCCTGCATCTACCGGACACTGGAACACAATACTACCTTTGGGAAAAGAATTACAACAGCGTGGACATCGTGTTACCTTAATTGGTATTCCTGATGCCCAACCCAAGGCACAAGCAGCCGGTTTAGAATTTCGAGTTATTGGTGAATCGGAATGTCCCCTGGGTTCAACGGAAGCATCTATGGCTAAGTTAGGAGAGTTAAGCGGACAAGAAGCACTAAAATATACTGTTACTCTGTTTAGAGATATTACTAATATTACGCTCAGGGATGCCCCAACAGCTATTAAAGACGCAGGTATAGAAGCACTATTAATAGATCAAACTATGTCACAAGGAGGGACTATTGCAGATGTTTCTGGTCTTCCCTTTATTACTATTTGTAGTGCTGTAGTTTTAAATCGAGAGCCAAGTGTTCCCCCTTTCATGACAAATTGGTCTTATAGCCCAGCTTGGTGGGCAAAACTGCGTAACAAATTAGGTTATAAATTATTAAATCGGGCTACTCAACCTATCACAGAACTAATAGAAAGCTATCGTCGAGAGAAAAATTTACCTGCATACTCTAGCCCAAATCAACGCTATTCTCAATTAGCTCAAATCAGTCAACAACCTGCGGAATTAGAATTTCCTCGGCAAAATTTACCTGATTGGTTTCATTTTACAGGACCATATCATAGTGCAACTGGTAGGGAAGTTGCTGATTTCCCTTTTGATAAATTAACAGGACAACCTTTAATTTATGCTTCAATGGGAACTTTACAAAATCGGTTATTACCAGTTTTCCAAAAAATTGCCGCAGCTTGTGAAGAGTTGGATGCACAATTAGTAATTTCTTTAGGTGGTTCGGCTAATCCTGAAGTTCTCCAAGGAATAGTAGGGAATCCTTTAGTAGTTCGTTATGCACCGCAATTACAATTATTAGAAAAAGCAGACTTAACTATTACTCATGCAGGATTAAATACTACATTGGAATGTTTAACAAATGCTGTACCAATGGTAGCTATTCCTGTTGCTAATGATCAACCAGGAGTAGCTTCTCGTATAGTTTGGTCAGGATGTGGGGAAGCTATTCCTGTGAAAAAAGTTAATGTTGATAATTTACGGACTGCTATTAAAAAAGTATTGACAGAAGATAGTTATAGAAAAAATGCTTTGCGGTTACGAGCAGCAATTAAAAAAGCAGGGGGAACAAAGCGAGCAATTGATATTGTGGAACAGGCTGTATCTACTGGTAAGCCTGTTTTAAATCAATAAAACTGACTCAAGCAATAGAATAAATAGTGTGAACTATTCCTTTAGATAAAAACGCGATTTGCAAGCAAGAAATTGATTTTTTTTACAAAATACAGGAAGCAAAAGATTATGAAAAAGATGATTCTACCCAACAATCTAGATTTATTCTATCTTAGTAAAGCAGAAACAGAATTTATATATAAAGAAATTTTTATTGAAAAAGAATATTTAAAACATGGTATAACTATAAATGATAAAGACTGCATTTTTGATGTTGGTGCTAACATTGGATTATTTTCTATATTTTTGAGTACATTGCAAAAGCAATTTAACATATTTGCTTTTGAACCAGTAAAGCCAATATTTGAGGTTCTAAAAGCTAATGTTAACCTTCATTCTGTTCCTAATATATCTCTATACAATCATGGGTTAGGCACTGAAAATATTTCTGCAAAGACATTTACTTTTTACCCAAATATGGCTGGTAATTCAACAAGCAAACCTTGGGAAAAAGTAAATCAAAGAGCAGTTATGAATACGGCTCTAAATCAAGATATAGTTGATTGTTTTTTTCAGAGTCAGGAAGTAAAATGCGAAATAAAAACATTATCTTCTGTAATTAATTCATTAGCCATTAAAACTATACATTTATTAAAAATAGATGTAGAAGGAGAAGAATATGAAGTTTTAAATGGCATTAATCAAAGTGATTGGAACAAAATTCAACAAATTGTTCTGGAAGTGCAAGATACAGAAGGAAGAATAAGTAAAATACAAACTCTTCTTGAAAATCAAGGTTTTAGGATTATAATAGATCCCAATAATATGATCCCGTCTACACTCAAGATGTTCAATATGTATGCTATTCGAGCTTGAGGAAGAATTAGCTAATATCCACCGATAGGAATACAAAAATCAGATATTATTCCTATCGGTAAAACTCTACTAAGTAGGTGAACAAAATAAAACCAAACTGTGTAAAGAAACGTAAAATCGCTGAAAACTTCTTTACTCTTGCCTCTTGCCTCTTGCCTTGCTATAACGATAATTTTCAACGCCAACCTACTTAGTCGCTAACCATTATCGTCCCGTTAATAGTGCTTTGGTTGCGGATTCCCCTAAAACTTTGACTTGACGATTTAATTGGAAATTTAACAAAGCTACAACTGTTATCTCTGCTAAAAGTGCCAGAAAAATTGTTGTCGTCTGAGTGTATTCTATCGCTGCCCAAGGACAGGTGGAGAATAACCACAAAATAGGATGTTTTGAAGGACTAATACCCAAAATGGCAAGAACAATTGATGGTAAAAACATCGCTACACCAATAGTTAGCACTGTCCATACATAACGCTTGGGATTTTTCATGAGTAGCATCAATTGAGCAATTGTGGCATACATCAACATCAATGTGAAAGCTAAAATCATAGCTAATATGACTTTGTTCTTATCAACACTACCATTATAAAAATTAGTAGGTGAGAACAGAATCCAGATTATTATTGGTATGGTGGCAATTGATAGATTAATTGCTATGGCAACAATAGCTGGGCTTTTTTCACCAAATACTAAATCTTTTAATACAGATTTATCTCGATGATTTTGGTGTCTATATCTTGCCCAATCTTGGATAGTTTGCCTCTGAGGTGAAAGCACAATAGTTAAAATTAGAACTAAGGCAAAATTGAGTAAAGCCATGAGGATGATGATCCCCATATCTGATTTGTTATCAACTGCACCTATAGTCAATCCCAAAAACATTACCTGAGTAAAGGCTATAAATAAATAACTTTGTTTTTTACTCAATATTGTGCTATCTGTATTCCGAAAGCAGCGTTTCATTGCTTGCCAAATACCGTAGGAACAAATTCCGTAATTCACTAAATGAAAGCCGACTAAGGTAAGGAAATTTTTTCCTATTGGTAAGTAGAAAAATTGTAATTGGCTTATTGATGAATCTTTATAGGAACGAAACAGATTAGGAAATAGATAATTGGTGACTCGGAGATAGTAGTTTTCGTCAGGAAATTCTCGGAATTGAAATATGAAAACTATGAGTTGTAGTAGTAAGGAAGAACCCATAGATATGATCAGATTAAAAGGTTTGAATCTGCCTTTTAGTTCTCGAAATAACTGGGGATTTAATTCTCCAATTCTGTCTATGAAATTTAGTAACATCGTTAATAAGTAGGTTGGCGTTGAAAATTGTCGTTATGGCAAGGCAAAAGGCAAGAGGCAAGAGGCAAGAGTGAAGAGGGTTTGGGCGATTTTACGTTTCTTTACACAGTTTGGTTTTATTGTGTTCACCTACTTACCTCTAAAAGTTGATAAGTTTTATTTGGGAACAATTTTTAAGTTTGTGCAGAAAATAAATCCAAAATCTAAAATCCAAAATTATCTATGATGCTTGTTTATGACCTAATTTGAGGAAAATAGTTTCTAGGTCTTCTTGGGTACAATGAAGGGAATTCCTGCACTGATAAGCGATCGCAATAAATCAGCGGAATCTTCTGGTTTACCGGAAAAATTTACTCGCACACTATTTTGACTAAGTATTAATTCCCATTCTTCCACTAAGGGATGATTTTTTAATTCACTCACTAATATATCTATATTGCCCAAGGTAGAGATAAAAATCTGCTGTCGGGAAAGACGTTGATAGAGATGTTTGAGTGAAGAACTTTCCACTAAAAAACCTAATTCCATAATTCCTACGGATGTACATAACTCTGCTAAGTCGCTAAGTACATGAGAAGAAATTAAAATTGTCATGCCGGCTTCTTGCAAAGCCTTAATAATTTCCCGAAACTGCATCCGCGCAATAGGATCAAGTCCCGAAACAGGTTCATCTAAAAGTAGTAAAATTGGTTCATGAATAATGGTGCGGGCTAAACTTAAACGCTGTTTCATCCCCCGTGAGAGGGTAGAAATCATACTATGTCGTTTATTACCCAGTTGAATCAGTTCTAAAACTTCGTGCAGACGTTGGGTACGGCGCTTTCCTTGTAAGAGATACAATCGAGCAAAATAATCTAAATAGTCCCAAACTGTCAAATCTTCATACAGTGGGTAGTCATCAGGTAAATAACCAAGACGACGTTTAAGTTTTAGGTTGTTTTGATCTTGCAGGAGGCGATAGTCCGAAGGACCCGCTACGCGATCGCCATTAATATAAATCTCACCCGTAGTTGGTTCTTCAGCAGTGGCTAACATCCGAATTAGGGTGGTTTTACCTGCACCATTAGGACCAATTAATCCGTAAACTTCACCCGTATGGATTTCTAAGTCAACATCATTTACAGCAATATGTCTTTCAAATTGCTTAGTGAGTCCAGTGGTGCGAATTGCTATTTCTTTTACCATCGCGGCTGGGTGTGGCTTGTGTGCAATAGTTAACTTAACTCGGTTATACAATAGTATTTACTTCCGTTTCGGAAATGGAAACGAAATAATTTAAAATTTAAATAAAACTATTAATTTATCTGCGTTTATCTGCGTTTATCTGCGGTCAATAATTCTGAAAATCTTACTTCATATTAATTGGGATAACTCAAACCTCCAAAAATTAGTTAAATTAGCGGTATGCTGCAATTAAGCAACCATAGAGACAAATATGCCAAGAACACAGAAAAACGATAACTTTGTTGACAAATCCTTTACAGTAATGGCAGATATCATTCTCAAGATATTGCCAACCAACAAAAAGGCGAAAGAAGCCTTTGTTTATTATCGAGATGGAATGTCCGCACAGGCAGAAGGTGAATATGCCGAAGCACTAGACTACTATACAGAAGCCTTAGAAATGGAGGAAGACTCTAATGATCGGAGTTATATCCTTTATAACATGGGTTTAATTTATGCCAGTAACGGCGATCATAATAAGGCTTTAGAGTATTATCATCAGGCCATTGAATTAAATCCACAATTACCCCAAGCCTTGAATAATATTGCCGTGATTTATCATTTTCAAGGTGAGAGAGCTAAGGAAGCAGGGGATAATGACGGTGGTGAAGCATTACTTGATCAAGCAGCGGATTATTGGATTAGAGCGATTCGTATGGCTCCCAATAACTATATTGAAGCTCAGAACTGGATAAAAACCACCGGGCGATCGCAAATTGACGTATTCTTTTAACTTAGTCATTAGTCATTAGTCGGTTGTAAAAGTTTGCCTAACAACTGACAACTGACAACTGACAACTAACAACTGACAATTAACAAATTATGATTGATAGTGAACAAGTTCGTAAAGTCGCTAATCTCGCTCGTTTAGAATTAACAGCAGACGAAGAGGCACAATTTACCACTCAACTGGGTGGTATTCTAGACTATATAGAACAACTAAATCAACTGGATGTCACTAATGTAGCCCCGACAACCAGAGCTATTGATGTTAGCAACGTCACCAGAGAAGATATTCTCCAACCCTATCCCGAACGAGAAGCAATCCTCAACAGTGCGCCTCAACAGGAAGGAGATTTTTTCCGAGTTCCCAAAATTCTTAATGCTGATTAGGTGAATACAAAAGAGTAGAGACGCTCCGAGGAACGTCTCTACATCCCCGTAGGGACAGGGGATTAGGGGATTAGGTTTTTGGGTATGCTCTAAATATAGCAGATGATTTTTTATTTGCCAAGTAGTTGAGAATTATTTTTCTATTACTATTATTAAAAAACATTATTTTATACCCAAATTTTCAATTGTCACATGGGCAAAGCTCTATTTCTCCTCAAAAACCATCATCTTTTATATTATTTCCTAGTCTAACGAAGTACAAATTTATCTGCGTTTATCTGCGTTTATCTGCGTTTTGACCATTATATCGGTGTTCATTAATTTATCCCAAAACCGAAAATAAAGACCATAGTTACAATTAAACTTGTGATGATGAATAGTATGGTGCGTTGGTGTAATCCAATGTTTACCCCAAAAACCACGTATCCATGAATATGGATAAACTTCATAACCCGTATGATTGACAACACCAAATATCGTCATTAACGTTAGTAATAATCCCACCATACTAATATGAATGGGAATAATAAAAACCATCAGAGGAATGATAATTGCCTGAATAATACTCTCAACAGGATCAAAAGAAAAAGAAGTCCAAGGTGTAGGGTTGATAGATTCGTGATGGACTTGATGAAAGCGGCGATATATACTAGGAATATGCAACCAGCGATGAGTCCAATAAAAATAAGTGTCGTGGAGAATCAAATATATAAATAGGCTCAAAGGTAAATAAACCCAACCATAATCCATAAAATTTAAGTAAACCTTGGTATATCCCAAGTTGATCATTTCGATCATAAAAGCACTTGGTAATGCAAAAATAAAGCAGGAAAAAAGAGACCATTTGATTTCACTCTTCATTTTGCTTTTGCGTTGGTGCATATCATGAAGACGACGAACCTCCCAAGACGGGGGACGACGAACCCAAAGCAACCAATAGAGAACCGAAGATACAGTTAGGTATCTTGTCGAAAGAACGAAAAACATAAACACGGTTAAAATACCAAATTGCTTCAGAGTAGGGAACATAAAATTAGCTTTTATTGATACTAGATATTAGTGACGATATACAATTGAAATATTCAGGTAAGTGTAGAAATTTTCCAACGGTCAACAGATTTTGGATTTACGATTTTGGATTTTGGATTGACTCAACCCTAAAGTGTGCAGCTTGAGGACTTTAGATTGGCGTTAGCGAAGCGTACGCAGCGCAGCGAGTATTTTTGATTAATTCCGCCCTGAAGAGGCGGGGAATCTGTACCGAAAACTCCCAATGTGACATATTTAAGCTAAAATCCAAAATCTAAAATCTAAAATTTTTCGGTCAATTTTTGGTTGACACCCTTGCACCATTAGGAATATCTAACTCAATAGTTGGACCTCTATCAAGAACTTCAATATCCCATTGTCCACGACTAGAGGATTCAAACGCAATATAACGCCCATCAGGACTAATACTAGGATTTCTCACCCAACCACGATAAGTAGGGGTCAGAACTTGTGATTGTTGGGAAGCGCGATCGTAAAGTGCAACAACAGGTCTACCTTGATCACTGGTAATATAACAAATATAACGGCCTGTATAACTCAAACTAGGACTTTCTATAATTACTGACTGTCTGTTTAATCTTGGTGTAGGAATAAAACTTTGATTTTCTAAATCGTATAATAACAACTGCTGATAACGAGAACGATTGGAGACAAAAGCCAAAAAACGCCCATTACCACTGATAGCAGGTTGTTCTTCAGTATATCGGCTATTCAGAGAAGTAACTCCCAGGGGGATATTATCAGCACTGCAAGATATCAGCAAACTTGTCAAACCAAAAATTAGGCTCCAATAAATTGACTTTTGGAGCCAGAAGCTAGGTGTAAATGTTTTCACATTACTATTTTCCGTCGTCAACCCCAAACGTGTTAAATGTCATCATCAAAATCGGAATTATCTGGCTCGTTATTTGGCTTGTTAATGGGATTGTAAGGAACATATTCCGTTGGGATAGCTTCATCATCATCCTGTCTTCTGGGAGAAACTGAATCTCTAGGTGGACGACGTTTTCTTGGTCTAGGAGTAGGGGTAATATCATCCTCACGACTTTCTTGGCGTTGAGGGCGATTATTGCCAGTATTATTGCGACGTGCTGGTTTTCTCACTGCATCTTGGGAATTTGAAGTTTCCCAATCGTCAACTGGTTTGGGAGTAGAACCCCAATTTTCATCTTCATAACCCTCACTGGGACGACTGACTGAACGCCCAGAATTGTTACGACGCTTTCTTTCTGGTGATTCTGGTTTTTCCCTGGTACGTGAGTTTGGTGAACTGCGTGGTGGCTGATCTTCGTAATAGTCATCACGGGTAGAACGTTCGTCTCGACTACCGCGAATTCTCGGACGCTGAGGGGCTTCTTCGTCTTCTTCATACGGTAGCGGTTCTAAATCCGCATCCATCTCAGCTTGATAGTTGCGCCGCTCAGAATAAGAATATTTTCTGCTAACCTCGCGTTCATCGTCCACGATGGGAGTATTTCGTTTTGCTTGTTGAGTAGCGATACTTCGCAGACGAATACTTTCGACGGCAAAAAATACTGTAGAACCTACCAAAAGCAATTGACCAAATTGCAAAATTGGATCAAGTCGCCATCCTTGAAATACGAGAATAAAGCCGCATAACAAGCCAACTGCGGCAAAAAAGATGTCTTGATCTCTTGAAAGTTCTGGGCGGACAGAACGAAGAAAGTACAATGCTGCTCCAGCTACAGCTAGGAAAATTCCTAGAATACTGGCTGAGTTTGCTCCAAAATTTACCTGAGCCAAAACACTGGCTGAGTTCAGCCCCAAATTAACCATTGATGTTTTCCTAATATCAAATCTATATTAACGAGTTACACTTACTATCACTATTTTAACCAGTCATAATATTGTGGAAGAGGAATACTGGAGTCCAGAAGAAAGAAGAAGATGCTTCCCCAGTCCCCAGTCCCCAGTCCCCAAAAATTAAAAACGTTGGATTTTATCTTTTTGGCTAATGAAAATTAGACCAATGGTAGCAGGGATAACAACGATCGCAGTACCCAAAAGGAGACTCCAAAGAAAATTTGCTAAAGAGGGTGTCATAGTTCTCAACCTTTTTTTACACAGTTTATTTTCATTTTAATCTTGGATTACTTTCTTGAAAAGTAATCCAAGATTATCAGGGTTATTGGTCGGATGTAATACAATCGAGTGCTGGGAAACCCCACTCATAGAGGGTTGACGATTTCCTGAATGTATCTCAATCAAGTACATACCGCACATCTAACCTGGTATTTACTTGATTGATGATCCCAAGTCAATAACTTTGTTTTTCTATTCTCACAATAAAATGGCACTATTTAGTTAAAATTGAGGGAAGAATACGTTACAAAACTTAAAGTTTATCAACTTGCGTCCAAGTTTTGGATTCTCTCACAGATGGTAGCTAAACAAAATGACTGGTGTTAACTTGACTGCTTGGATTCTTGGTCCGGTTTTGGGAGTGATGACGTTTTTATTTATTTTCCGCATTATTCTAACGTGGTATCCCCAAATCAATCTCAATAGCTTGCCTTTTAGTCTAATCGCCTGGCCGACTGAACCATTTTTAATCCCACTGCGGAAGTTTGTGCAACCTATTGGTGGTGTAGATATTACCCCGATTATTTTAGTGGCGATTTTCAGCTTTATCCGAGAAATTTTGCTAGGTCAGCAAGGGTTACTGACCATGTTAGACAAGTAGTAGGAGCCAGAATGTAGGGGCGCGGGGCCCGCGCCCAGTCAGGAGTCAGGAGTCAGGAGGAAGAAAACGACCAATGACCAATGACCAA
Organism: Anabaena sp. WA102; assembly: GCF_001277295.1. NCBI lineage: Bacteria > Bacillati > Cyanobacteriota > Cyanophyceae > Nostocales > Nostocaceae > Anabaena > Anabaena sp. WA102. Next base: position 3,192,685 of record NZ_CP011456.1, read on the forward strand.
TGACTAATTACTGCATTTTCATGTCCTGGACAAAGCTGGTGTAAATATTACCTTCTAAAAATTGCGGGTTTTCCATAATTTTTTGATGAAAGGGAATGGTTGTAGGGACTCCTGTAATTGCACATTCTCTCAATGCGCGTTTCATACGGGTAATAGCGGTGGCTCGGTCTGGTCCCCACACAATTAATTTACCTATGAGGGAGTCGTAGTAAGGGGGGATATGGTAGTCCGTGTATACGTGGGAATCAATCCGCACCCCTGGTCCTCCGGGGGGAAGATAACCACTAATTCTGCCGGGGGCTGGACGAAAATCATGATCTGGGTCTTCAGCATTAATCCGGCATTCAATGGAATGTCCTCTCAGAACCACTTCTTTTTGCGTGAGCTTTAGTCTTTCACCTTGGGCAATGCGAATTTGTTCAACTACTAGGTCTATACCAGTAATCATTTCTGTTACTGGATGCTCCACTTGTATCCGGGTGTTCATTTCCATGAAATAGAACTTACCGAATTTATCTAGAAGAAACTCGATAGTTCCTGCTCCGGTGTAGTTAATAAACTGGGCGGCTTTAACGGCAGCTTTGCCCATTTTTTGCCGTAAGTCAGGGTCGAGAGCCGGACTAGGGGCTTCTTCTAGGAGTTTTTGGTTACGACGCTGAATTGAACAGTCTCTTTCACCCAGATGGATAACATTACCATAGTTATCCGCTAGGATCTGAAATTCAATGTGGCGGGGACGTTCAATAAATTTTTCTATATAAACGCCTGCGTTGCCAAAGGCTGCTCCTGCTTCCCCCCGTGCCGCGAAGAAAAGTTTGACAAATTCCTCTTCGTAACGGACTAGCCGCATTCCTCGACCGCCTCCGCCTGCGGTAGCTTTAATCATCACAGGATAGCCAATTTTTTTGGCGATCGCTAATCCTTCTTCTTCTGATTCTACTAATCCTTCACTACCGGGAACTGTAGGTACACCAGCTTTTTGCATTGTTTCTTTGGCTGTGGACTTATCCCCCATGAGCCTGATAGATTCAGGACTAGGACCAATAAAAGCAATGTGGTGGTCGGCACAAATTTCGGCAAATCTGGCGTTCTCTGATAAAAAACCATAACCAGGATGAATGGCACTAGTATTGCGCGTTAGTGCAGCAGCAATAATATTGGGAATATTCAAATAACTCTTGCTGCTGGCAGGTTCACCAATGCAAACCGCTTCATCTGCAAGTTGGACGTGGAGAGCATTTCTGTCAACAGTCGAGTGAACAGCTACTGTGGCAATTCCCATTTCTTCACAGGCTCGGAGAATGCGAAGGGCTATTTCTCCTCGATTGGCAATTAATATTTTGTCAAATTTCATTTTCTAGTTACGATATCAGTACCAGTAGATTCACATTTTCTCCCATCCTGTTGACATAAAGCTGTTGCATTACTGTAAATCGTGACAGGAGATCCCCAAACATAATTTTTAACAGACTATTTAGATTATGTGGCATCTTTCCTAGACCTTTTAATATGACTTGTGCTGCAACTATATTTCTGTTAGTCTCATACCCATTCAAAAAATATCTGGGAAATATTTGCAAAATCTTGTGTTTGAGAAATTTTTTTATGTTATACTGTAATCTGTGTTCAAACCGCGCGGATGTGGCGGAATTGGTATACGCGCACGCTTGAGGTGCGTGTGGGCATAGCCCTTGCGAGTTCGAGTCTCGCCATCCGCATTTTTGAATGTAAGAGGATGTTTGAAAAGTATCAGAATTAATCGATATCCCCCCAACCCCCCTTACAAAAGGGGGCTAAATTCCTCAAAGTCCCCCTTTTCAAGGGGGATTTAGGGGGATCTGCGGGTGTCAGATACCACACGAAAAAGTTTTCAAACAACCTCTAAGAGTAAGCCACAAAATAAATGATCCTGTTTTGTCATGCTGAGTGTAGCAAAGCGAAACGAAGCGTCTCAAGAGATTCTTCACTTCGTTTCGTAATGCCTCTGGCACGCTGCGCGAACAGAATGACATTGGGCATTTCTTTTTATGGAGTTCTCTAAATAACCCGCTGTTAGGTCAGAAAAATGACTATAGCAGCGGGTTTACATTTTTTGATCAAAATCCATATTTTTGATTCCTTGCCAGCGTCCCTAGTGATGCTGGTTTTTATGCTATTGATAGAAATATATATAAACTTTTGTAAAGAACATTGGCTACTACTTTTAATCCCACAAATGATCTAATCCTACCAAGTGCTTGGCATTGCCTGACTCCTATTTGGCAAGGTGGGGAGGAAGCGATTAAATGCGGTTTACCGCACACTCAGTTAGCACCAACTTGGCAATTACTGCTTTTGGGTGATGGTTCTCCGACTCGGCACGTCCAACTACTTACGGGTGAACCAACGGAGGTAGATGTGATTGATATGTCAGCAATTGGCATGAGTTCCGATAATGCACCGACTATAATGCAGATGCTACCAGGTCCAAGAATTAGAAGACAGGTATGGGTGCGAACTGCTTCTGGACAGCGGTTATATTATGCTGCTTCTTGGTGGGAAGCAAGTCATGTAGATGAGTATTTACAAAACAAGTCTTTACCAATTTGGGCAAGTTTAGCGCGGTTACGAACTGAGTTATATAGAGATGTGCAAGGTATTTATTATGGTAACTCAGAGGCGTTAGAGTCGGGTTTTAATGAAAAAGGTCCGTTTTGGGGTCGCCATTATTTATTTTGGCATCATGGACAACCGCTGACTTTGATTTATGAAGTTTTTTCGCCGTTTTTAACTAAATATTTGGGCGCTATGAATTTTGAAAGTTAATTTTCTCCATAACTATACTAAACACGGTTGAGACATGGACTTTTACAAAATTACGAAAAACCTCAAGTCGTCTCATTCCCAGTCTCTGACTGGGAATGAATTCTAAAATGTATGGCAACCATAGGTGTCAACTTAAGCTACAGATAGCTACAGTTTTCTATCGCCAAACCCGTAGGGGCGCAGGGCCTGCGCCCTCCATTCTATTTCATGAGAACAAGAATTGCTGTAAGTTGACACCAATGTATGGCAACCACAGGTGTCAACTTAAGCTACAGATAGCTTATTTGTTTAAGTAGGTAAACAAAATAAAAATGAGGGGTATTGCGTTTTGTAAAATGGCTGAAACCCAATCAGAATCTCGCATTGAGACAACTTTACATACCGTTATATACCTTTAAATTTTTCTGTTCACCTACTTATACTAAACACGGGTGAGATTTAAACTTTTGCCAAATGACAAATAACCCAGATGTGTAGGGGTAAAGCAAGAGCTTCATAGGTGCCAACTTACAGCAAATTGTCATCAAACCCGGAACAAGAACCCCACCCCCAACCCCCTCCCCGCAAGCGATGAGGGGGCTAAGATGTACCTTATATGATTGGAAATTGCTGTAAGCTCAAATCCCTACCACATCTCGTTCCTAGTCTCTGACTAGGAATGCAGTTGATGAGGCTCTGCCTCTAATATCATTGAAGGCAGAGCCTTCTAGAATTCATTCCCAGTCAGAGCAGGGGAATGAGACGAGTTGACTTCTTTGCGGGATAGATGTTTTACGTTAAGTTGACACCAATGAAGCTCTTGCTTTACCCCTACGTTTAGAATCAAACAATCAAGCCGTTTTGAGTATAGCTGACAGCCCCACTGAAGTTCCAGGCTAATAGCTAAAGGTTACTAAAGTAAACTAAGCAAATTCAAAAATTTTCTAGTTCTTTTAGTCATCAAAAGACAACTTCTGTTATTGGTTGGTCAGAATGATGAAAGATGGTAGCAGAAATTTTCTATTTGGTGACAATGATTTAGCTATATTGGCGTGTATTTTACAGAAATATCTATTTCTCAATCCGGTAATTAAGTTTGCAGAAACTGAGGATGAATTAACTAATTGTTCCTAGATATTCTATTAACAAGCGAGGGGTTAAACGGCAAACAAGCAGTAAATAACTCCAAGCGATAATACAAATCAAGGAGAATTCGATCATGTCTGTATTATTTACCGCAGTACCTGTTGATCAACAAGAAACCGTAGCTGGTGGTTTTTTTGGTGTTTCTAAGAAATCTGTTGCTATTGCTGTTGCTGGGAACAAGAGTGAAAGTGTTCAAGTTAATCTTGGATTGGCTGGATTGGCTGTGAATAAAAATACCACAATTCAAAGTGCCAATGCTGTTGCTACTGCATAAAAAAGGTTTTACAATCTCTCCTCTTTTTCATAACAAAAGATGAGTTAGATATTGGACTTATAACCTTTGTTTGATCGCCTAAAATAAGTCAGCTATCAGTTAGACATGAGGTAAATGAAGAAGTAAACTTAATATCTTGTCCATTTATCTTCTACTGATAGCTGACTATCTACCTACAATTAAAATAAGAAAAGGAACGTTTTACAATGTCTAATCCGTTATTTACAGAAGTATCTCTAGCACAACAAGAAACCATAGCTGGTGGTCTCAGAACGATCAATGTCACTGTCAATCCCACTATCAAGATCAGCACCAGTCTCGCCACCAATATTGCGGTTTTAACTCAGGTGGGTAAAACTAATCAAGGAACAATTGGTCAAACCGCCACAAGCAGATCATAGGGTCTTTACAAATAATTCACAAATAGTTACAAATCCTCTCCTATTCTTAATGAATAAGGATGAGTTAGACTTGTGATTTATAATCTTTATTTGATCACCTCAAATAAGTCAGCTATCAACTAAATACAGATTAACTGAATAGGGAATATTAATATCTTCTCTATTACGATTAGACTGATTATGGACTAATTGGGAATAATTAAAATCCGGGATAGTTTACCATTTCTAACTTATTCAGGGATCATTTACTATATTTAATCTATTATTCACAGAAGTATTTCTAATAAAAAGTGTAGCTTGTGGTTAAAAAGAGATCACTAGAAGTATTAATATTGTGCTAAAGTTCCGGTGGTTAGGATAATACCGTAACAATCAATTACAGCACTTGGAACTAATTATAAATTGTTTTTATAAATGATTGGAAAAAAGGTATATTTTTTTTTGAATCCATCGTTATCTTTATGTAAAACAACATTTATTGCAGGTTGGGTTTCGTTCCTCAACTGAACATCCTTTGCTATCTTATTACTAATGTTGGGTTGAACAAAATCAACCCCAAACTATAAAAATTAAATTAATATTCTTCACCATAAATATGAATTAAATACCAGTAGATTCTGGTTGAGTTTCAACCATTTTACAAAACGCGATACCCTTCATTTTTGTCCTGTCAATCTACTTGCTTCAAGGTCTCAAAATGGATTAATTGCAGAATTAAATTCATAATTTAATCAAAAAATTACCCACACTAGTACACAACGGCGTAAATAAACCAACCATGATCAATCTCCTAAAAGCCTATACCATATTCGTGTTGGCTTTTGAATTTTGACTTCCGCCCGGCGGTACTAGTACCGTGCAGCGTAAGTGAATGAACCATTTTCAAGCCTTGTAATCAATCAAATTTTCGGAGATTTTAATAGTCATCTTATTTACGCCGCAGTGTACTACCGTGTATTTTTCGGAAATATCACTGACGTAATAGAGAACTATATCTTTCCCAATCTGGTAATTAAGTTTGCAGAAAATGAGAGTGAATTATCTAGAACTCTTAGATATTCTATTAACAAGCGAGGAGTTAAACGGCAAACAAGCAGTAAACAACTCCAAGCGATACAAATCAAGGAGTATTTAATCATGTCTAATCTATTTACCGCAGTATCTGTTGAACAACAAGAAATCCTATCTGGTGGTGGCGACACCAACATTAGTAACGTTGCGATCACAACCGTTAAAGGTTTAGGAAATATCACTGCCGTTGAACAAACAATTAAGAGCATTATCAAGAAAACAAAAACCTATCAAAGTTATCCTTATTCTTGGCGTTAATAATAGGTTTTGATTGATGAAAGGTTCTATAATCTCTCCTATTTTTTATAAAGAAGAGGAGTTAGGTATTTAATTAAGAGCCTTTTAAAATCACTTAAGTCAGCTACCAACTAGATAGAAGTAAATGAAGAGGTAAGCTTAATTTCTCTCTAGTTATTTTCTACTCTAGTAATAGCTGACTACATCCCGGCAATTGAAATAAAAAAAGGAGCAGTTTACCATGTCTAATTCATTATTCACAGAAGTATCTGTAGCGCAACAAGAAACTATAGCTGGTGGCACTTTAAAAGGTATTCCCACTGGCAATAAGTTTAATATTAATGTTAATGTTAATCCCCGAATAAATACTAGTTTTAATACAAACATTGGGGTTGGGATTGCGATAGGTAAAAATAACATTATAAACATCGGTCAATATATTCAAAGCTACCCATAGAATATTTTTGTGAATGATTGAAAAAAGTTATAACTTTACCCCATTCTCAATAAAAAAGAATAAATTGGATTTTGAATTTATAACCTTTGTCTGATCAGATAAAAGCAGTCAGCACTTTGCTAAATATGATCAAATAGGCAATATTAACATCCTCTACATTGTCATTTTACTGGCTGTTGACTACTTGGCAATAATTAAAATCAAGGAGCATTTACCATGTCCAATCTATTATTCACCGAAGTATCTCTAGCACAACAAGAAAGTGTAGCTGGTGGTTGTTTACAACACAAAAATAAGCGCAGGAATAATGACAGGAATAAGATTAATATTTTCAATATTTTCAATATTAATCTGATAACTTTACTTGTTATGGGTAACGGCAATATCGTAGATATCTCTCAATTTATCAAGAGCAAATATTAGAAGATATTCTGGTAAATTTTTGACAAAAAGTTATAAATGTTTACTTATTATTAATAATAAGATATTAATTACATTTTATAACTTTTTTTGATGCTACGTAGTGATTTTTAGTTTTATAAAAACCCAAAAAAATTACTATCAAATTATTACAGTAATTTTTTTAGCTCATTCGGCTTTCGGCTCTTAGCTAGTTATAAATTAAATGAAGATTAAATTATTTTAATAAACCTAAGTAGGTGAACACAATAAAACCAAACTGTGTAAAGAAATGTAAAATCGCCTAAACCCTCTTCACTCTTGCCTCTTGCCTCTTGCCTTTTGCCTTTTGCCTTGCCATAACGACAATTTTCAACGCCAACCTACTTATATATTGTCTGTATATTTACATCACAAATCAAAAAAAAGATAATTCCAAAAACCTACTATCTACTTCTTATTCTCCAAAGTGCTTTATCCATGAAATACCAGTTAGTTCAACAACATAGCGAAGAAGATTGTGGAGCAGCTTGCTTGGCTTCAATTGCTAAACATTATGGTCAGACTTTTACTATTAGCAGAATTAGAGAAGCTGTAGGAACTGGGCAATTTGGAACCACCTTATTAGGATTAAAAAGAGGCGCAGAAATCCTGGGTTTTAAAGCCAATCCCGTGAAAACTTCGCCAGAAATATTAGATAAAATTAATGAAGCACCCTTACCAGCAATCATTCATTGGCAAGGAAATCATTGGGTTGTTTTATATGGTAAAAAAGGTAAAAAATTTCTGATTGCAGACCCCGCAGTGGGCTTGCGTTATCTTTCCAAACAAGATGTAGAAGCAGCTTGGACAGATTGGTTATTATTATTAGTAGAACCAGACCCTATTCGCTTTTTTGCTCAAAAGCAAGATCAGGTCGGTGGTTTTTGGCGTTTCTTCCAACGAGTTTGGATTTATCGTGGCATTTTATTCCAAGCATTACCTCTCAATTTAGTATTGGGTTTGCTGTCTTTAGCTTCCCCTTTTTTGCTGCAAATTCTTACTGATGATGTATTAGTTAGAGGTGACACAAAATTATTGACTACAGTAGTAATTTCTGTAGTCGTCATGAATATTATTTCTCATAGTCTTTCATTTGTCCAGTCTAACTTAATTGCTCATTTTGCCCAACGAATGCAATTAGGTTTAGTCTTAGAATTTGGGCGGCAAATTCTGCGTTTACCATTAACTTATTATGAAACCCGTCGCAGTGGTGAAGTTGTCAGTCGGCTGCGAGATATTGACCAAATTAATCAATTAATTGCTCAAGTTGTTGTTGGTTTACCCAGTCAACTTTTTATTGCGGTAATTTCCTTATTTCTCATGTTATTTTATAGTTGGAAACTTACCTCAGCAGCTTTAGTAATTTCTGTGGTAATGACCATATCTACATTTATTTTTCAACCCACATTACAGCAAAAAACTAATGAACTGTTAGTTACAGAAGCCGAAACCCAAGGGGTTTTAGTCGAAACCTTTAAAGGTGCATTAACTCTCAAAACAACCACATCAGGAAGACAATTTTGGGATGAATTACAAAATCGCTTTAATCGTCTAGCTAGGCTCACATTTCAGACAATGCAAATTGGGATTATTAATAATACATTTTCTGGTTTTGTTTCTAGTATTGGTAGTGTAATTTTACTTTGGTTTGGTGGCTATTTAGTAATTAACCCATCTGAAAATTTGAGTATTGGACAATTACTAGCCTTTAACTCAATGAATGGTAATTTTATTGGGTTAATTAGTACAGTTATTAATTTTGTTGATGAATTTACTCGTGCAAAAACTGCTGTACGGCGGTTAACAGAAGTTATTGATGCCACTCCAGAAGATGATGATAATGGTAAAAAACCTTTTGCGACAATTTCTGAAAATGCTGATATTATTTGTACAAATTTAACCTTTCATTATCCTGGTCGTATTGACTTATTAGATGATTTTTCTTTAACGATTCCTGGAGGTAAAAATATTGCTTTAATTGGCAAATCTGGCTGTGGTAAAAGTACATTATCTAAACTAATTTCTGGTTTATATAAACTCCAATCTGGCAATATACAAATTGGGATTTATAATCTCCAAGACCTTTCCTTAGAATCTCTCCGTCAACAGGTAGTTCTCGTTCCCCAAGATGCTCATTTTTGGAATCGTTCAATTGTCGAAAACTTCCGATTAGGAGCGCCTTATGTTAGCTTTGAGCAGATTGTTAAAGCTTGTCAAATTGCTGGTGCTGATGAATTTATCAGTAAAATGCCTGAGACATATCAAACTATTTTGGGTGAATTTGGTGCTAATATTTCTGGTGGACAAAGACAAAGATTAGCCATAGCTAGAGCCATTGTTACAGACCCAGCAATTCTCATTTTAGATGAATCTACAGGTGGACTTGATCCAGTGAGTGAAGCCCAAGTTTTAGACCAATTATTTGAACATCGTCAAGGAAAAACAACGATTTTAATTACTCACCGACCCAAAGTAATTAATCGTGCTGATTGGATTGTTTTAATAGATCAAGGTAGGCTGAAATTAGAAGGTTCTTTACAGGATTTACGTACTAAATCAGGAGATCATTTAGATTTTGTAATTCCTTAATTTCCTCTTGTGTTTACCCCCCTTAATTGGGAGTAGGGGGAGTAGGGGGAGTAGGGGAGGTAGGGGGAGTAGGGGAGGTAGGGGAGTAGGGGGAGTAGGGGGAGTAGGGGGAGTAGGGGAGGTAGGGGAGGTAGGGGAGTGAAGAGTAAAAGAGTAAAGGAGGTGAGAAAGAAGATGATTGGTAACTCAGAAGAATCAAACTCAATATCAATGGTTAAATCTCATAGAGATTTGGGAATTTATCAAATTGCTGTTGAAGCAGCAATGAAAATTTTTGGGTTATCAAAAAATTTTCCTGTTGAAGAAAGATATTCTCTAACAGATCAAATTCGTCGTTCTTCTCGTTCTGTTTGTGCGAATATGGCAGAAGCTTGGCGTAAACGTCGTTATGAGGCTGCTTTTGTTGCTAAATTAAATGATTGTGAAGCTGAATCTGCTGAAACTCAAACATGGATAGAATTTACAGTTAAATGTAATTACTTAGATATTGAAACAGGACGTAAACTTTATGGTAATTATAATCAAGTTTTATCTGGTTTAGTGACTATGATCAATAACCCATCACGCTGGTTAATGAATCATAAAAACCATAAAAACCATAAATATTAATCTTCCCCCACATCCCCCACCCCCCACATCCCCCACATCCCCCACCCCCCCCACATCCCCCACCCCCCCACATCCCCTATATCATTCATTATTCAGATAACCATGACTTACACTCACAATCAAGAATTTAATTCTGTCATTGAAACTGATAATTCACTTCCACCTGTTAGTCGTTGGACATCCTTAGCAGGTTTATTTTTGATGGGGACTGTTATTACTAGCATTTATTTATCTTCATGGGTGAAATATAATGTCACGGTAAAAGCTGCGGCTATTGTTCGTCCCATAGGTGAAACTCGTGTGGTGCAATCAAGAATAGAAGGGACAGTTAAAAGTATTTTAGTCAAAGAAAATCAAATTGTTAAGCAAGGAGACGTAATTGCCCTTTTAGATACTGAGCAATTGCTAATTAAAAAAAGCCAATTAGAAGACAGTATTAAACAAAATACATTACAAATATTACAAATATATGCTCAAAACCGGACATTAAATTATCAAATTATAGCTGAAAAAAAAGTTATAGAAACTATCGTTAATTCTGCAAAAGAGGACTTATTAAGAAATCAAAGGGAATATCAAGAGCGAAAAATCAATACTGAAAGTGAATTAATAACAGCAGAGGTAAATATTCAAAAAGAATTAGTAGATTTAGAAAAAGCAAAAGCTGATTTAGATTTCGCAAAATCGGATAGAGATCGTTATAAGCAGTTATCCAAAATCGGTGCAATTGGTAACAGAGAATTTGAGCAAAAACAGCTAGTTGTGCAACAGACAACCTTAACACTACAATCTGCAAAAAAAGCTGTTGATCTTGCTAAAATCAAAATTAAATCAACTCAAGCTGCGATTAATCCAACTACAGCAATGGTAAAAATGGCACAAGAACGGATTGTTCAAGAAACTGCTAGAGGTGAAGCAAATATAGCGGCTCTAAACAAAGAAAGAGAAGGCTTAATTCAGCGATTGGTAGAAATACAAACTCAAATAAAACAATCACAAAAAGAACTTCAACAACTTGAAAATCAGCGAAAAAGTAGCATTATTGTTGCCACAAGTAATGGCATTATCTTTAAACTTAATTTAAGAAATTCTGGTCAAGTTGTCCGCGCTGGCGAATCTATTGCTGAAGTTGTCCCTGATAGTGCTTCTTTAGTAATTAAAGCCATGATTCCCACGGCGGAAATTAACAAAATTGCTATTAGTCAAAAAGTGCAACTTCGTGTTGATGCTTGTCCCTATCCTGATTATGGAATTGCTAAGGGGACTGTTAAAACCATTGCTCCAGACGCAATTACACCTCAAAATAAAGATACAAATACGACAAATTCTCCTGGTATTAGCTACTTTGAAGCCACAATTCAGCCCGAAAGCAATTCATTTGGAATTAATGGTCATAAATGTCTGCTACAATCAGGAATGAACGCTACAGCCGATATTATTTCTAGAGAAGAAACAGCATTGCAATTTATGTTGAGAAAAGCTAGACTAATTGCTGATTTATAAGTAGCTAAATAGCCAGAAAACCCAGAAAACTTAAATTAATTAGCAGGTGTTTGAAAAGTCATGATTGCTGGATAAAATGTTTTACCCCTCCCTAACCCTCCCCTTATAAAGGGGAGGGAACTGGATTTTTCTTGTTTCCCCCCTTTGCAAGGGGAGGGAACTAGATTTTTCTTGTTTCCCCCCAAAGCATCGGGGGGATTAAGGGGGGTAAAAATGTGATGAAAATACGGGATACCACTTTTAAAATATCCTCTTAGCGGGTGTTTGAAAAGTCATGATTGCTGGATAAAATATTTTACCCCACCCTAACCCTCCCCTTATAAAGGGGAGGGAACTAATTTTTCCGGTTTCCCCCCAAAGCATCGGGGGGATTAAGGGGGGTAAAAATGTGATGAAAATTACGGGATACCACTTTTAAAACATCCTCTTAGTAGAAACAAAGAACAGGAAAATCATGTATGTAATTAATTCTGTCGTATTATTTATTGAATAGTCCTGTAATTTGAATAAATATCTCATGAAAATTTCTGACCCTGATATATCTACTCTGATTTTTTATTCCCATTTACCAGAATTAGAGCATCTTTACAATAGCTTTAAATTCTTAATATCAGGTAAATGCTTCTACTTAACAAAAACCTTATGTCAATTTGGCACTTTTATTTATAAGCATTTTCTATTACTTAATATCTCCTATAGTACCAGGTAATATATCTGTCAAAACTCTGATTAATCCTAAATTATTGTTAAACAAACATATTTATTATTGTTATACATCAACTTCATAATCTCAGTATTTTCTAATATTTTTCATAGGGTGAGGGGTAACACCCCCCATAGCCAATAAGTTATAACTAAGAGAATCTAGGAAAAAGTAATTAATAGTAGTAGATAGCAACCAAAATTGATCAGGTGTATAACTATTGGGATAATTATTAGATATGCAACAAATTCCATCAGAAAAATCATGTTTAAAATTCATAGTCATTGATGACCACGAGTCAGTTTTAAATGGGACAGTAGAAATTTTACGAAAAAACTATCCTGGTGCTGAATTTAATCTGGCTACAAATGCTAGTTATGCTTTTGAGCAAGTTATTAATTACCAACCTGACCTAGTAGTTATGGATCTTTCCATACCAGAGAAGCCGGAAACTACAGCGAAAGTTGATACAGGGATTCAACTGCTTAAGGTTTTGATGAAAAATTATTCCCATTTGAATCTTGTTATTCAAAGCGCCCATGTGAAAACATTGATCCGCATTCGTCCTTATATTGATAATCATAAAGGAGGCTTCACTGTCGCTGATAAAAGTCTTCCTACCCAGGAAATGTTAACTAGAGTTGATTGGGCATTACAGGGATTAACTCATACAAAAGATATCAAAGGAATTCATTCAGGTTTAGAGGTAAAACCAGAATGGTTGAAGGTGCTGAATCTAGCCTTTGAAGAAGGATTACAAGATAAAGTAATTGCTAAAAATATGTGCATATCTGAACGCATGGTACGTCATTATTGGAGTAAGTTACAAGATGCTTTAAATATTTACCCAGAAGAAGGTAAAAATATCCGTATTCAAACGGAAATGAGAGCTAGAGCCGAAGGATTAATTGATTAATCAACTAACAAATAAAGTTAGTATAAGAGGTTGTTTGAAAACTTTTTCGTGTGGGATCTGACACCCGCAGATCCCCCTAAATCCCCCTTGAAAAGGGGGACTTTGAGGAATTTAGCCCCCCTTTGTAAGGGGGGTTGGGGGGGATCTCGATTAATTCTGATACTTTTCAAACATCCTCTAATCAATAATATTTTTTCCATCATTAAGGTGTTAAGACTGGAATAAAAGCTTATGCAAACTCAATTTTGGAAGAAACTACAGGAAGAAATTTATTTTGTTTCTGTAGGCAAGTTATCAGAGGTTATCATTACTATTTTTAGTCTAGTATTGATTAGTCATTTTTTATTAACTTGGGGGTGGTCATTTTCCATGTTTCCAGCAATTTTTGTCATGGTTGTAAATGGCATCAGTATCGTGTCTTTATATCAATATAATCAAACAATTAAATCTGGAATCAAAGCTCGTCAAACCATGATTGAAACTACATTTGAAACAATTCATAATGGACCCCTGCAAAGTCTAGCTAAAATTTTAAGATTAGTTAAAGGGCAGGATTTACCAATGAATAAATTGCTGCCTATTATAGAAAAAGAACTTGAAGAATTGAACCAAGAGTTACGAGGAATATATGAATTTTGGCAACAAGAAACTCTTAATCAAGATACTAGCCTTTATTTAGGAAGTAATGTAGTTATAGATTTGCGAAACCCTTTACATGAAATTCTCTACCAAGTTTATACCTACACCTTAGAACGGGATTTTCCCTGTTTTAAAACCCTCAAACTAAAAATCCATAGTTTTGAGCCTATAGATGAAAGCAGTTTGAGTATTGAAAATAAGCGAGGACTTTGCCGATTTTTAGAAGAAGCCTTATGTAATGTTGGTAAACACGCCACCGGCATCACCTGTTTACAAGTTACTTATTCCTGGGTTGAAGATCAAGGGATTTACACTCTGAGCATTATAGATGATGGTTTAGGGATTTACCCATTAAAAGAAGGTTGGGGAACAAAACAATTTAAAAATTTAGCACAACAAATTAAAGGTAAATTTAGGCGAGTTCCCCTTTATCCTCAAGGTACTCTTTGCGAGTTATCTTGGCATTTACAAAATTCTTCATGGTGGCAATAAAAACTAGGAAAATTAGAAAATCTTGATGTTTCGCTTTTTCTTTAATAGCTGACTGTGCAAATAAGTAGGTTAACAGAAAAAATTAAAGGTATGTGAAGAAAAGTAAAATCGCCCAAAACTTCTCCCCCCTTGCCTGTTCCCATACTCCTGAATGGGCGCAGGCCCTGCGCCCCTACCTGCCTGATAGCGCAGCGTGGCGTTAGCCATACTCCTGTCCTCACAGACAACTTATTCAGCAAACCCTACTTACTGTGTCAAAATAGAGAATCAAGGATCATATTGAGCAAAAGGAAAGCTAAAAAACACCGTGCAGATTACATTCTTAGGGACGAGTTCAGGTGTACCAACAAGATCACGCAACGTTTCCAGCGTAGCGCTGAGATTGCCACAACGGGCAGAACTGTGGTTATTTGACTGTGGAGAAGGAACTCAACATCAAATTTTGCGGAGTGATTTAAAAGTTAGCCAACTATCCCGAATTTTTGTCACCCATATGCACGGTGATCATATTTTCGGCTTAATGGGATTGCTGGCTAGTTGCGGTTTAGCAGGTAATGTAGACAAAATTGATATTTATGGTCCATCGGGATTAAACGAATACTTACAAGCCGCTTCTCGTTACTCCCACACCCATTTTTCCTACCCCATTAAAGTGCATACCGTTCAGCCGGGGGTAATTTATGAAAATGATGAATTTACAGTTAGCTGTGGTCTTTTACATCACCGTATTCCTGCTTTTGGCTACAGAGTCACGGAAAAAGATAGAACCGGACGTTTTGATATAGAAAAAGCCAAAGCCTTAGAAATTCCTTCAGGTCCAATTTATGGACAACTCAAGCGCGGTGAAACAGTCACCCTGGCAGACGGAAGAGTAATCAATGGTAGTGAATTATGTGGTCCAACAGAAATTGGGCGAAAAATTGCCTATTGTACAGATACTGTTTATTGTAATGGTGCAGTGCAATTAGCAGATGATGCAGATGTGTTAATTCATGAAGCCACGTTTGCTCATCAAGATTCAGAAATGGCTTTTCAAAGGCTACATTCTACAACTACAATGGCAGCCCAAACGGCACACATTGCAGGAGTTCGTAAACTGATTATGACACATTTCAGCCCTCGTTACGCTCCAGGGAATACTATTGAATTAAAAGATTTACTTAAAGAAGCAAAAGCAATTTTTCCTAAAACAATTATGGCTCATGATTTTATGGTTTATGATGTTCCTCGCAGACGGGAAATTGAATCAAATGTGAGTGCATGATTTTGCTATAATTATCACTTATCCCTAATTTATCGCCCTCTAATTATGAGCAACATTCCCCAAATTGGCCAACCTGCACCGGATTTTTCTACCCCTGACCAAAACAATAATCTAGTGAATCTCGCTGATATAAATCAGTGGCTAGTCCTCTATTTTTATCCTAAAGATAATACACCTGGTTGCACTACAGAAGCTCAAGATTTTACAGAATTATCCTCAGAATTTACCACAGCAGGCGCAAAAATCATCGGTGTTAGTCCAGATTCTGCAACCTCCCATTGTAAATTCATAGACAAATATGATTTATCAATTACCCTATTAACTGATTCTGAACATCAATTAATAGAAGCCTATGGTGCATGGCGTTTAAAGAAGTTTATGGGTAAAGAATATATGGGGGTTGCTCGTTCAACTTTCTTGATTTCACCTGATAAAATTATTGCCTACATTTGGCCTAATGTCAAAACAAAAGGTCATGCTGAATCTGTACTCAAGAAAATCCAGGAATTAGCTGCTAATTAAACTTTTATAAGAGCATCCGGTAAGCGTAAAGCTCAGTGTCTTTAGACCTGAGATATAAGGGACACGAGGGATTTTAATCCCTGTGGTATGTTACAATCAAATTGTGAGTAAGAACAAAAAAACATCTATGTGTTGAAGCATCCTAGTACGGAGAAATCCCGGCTCATAAGAAACAACGGTTAGGTTCAAGTCCTAACAGCAGTATTCATCTCGTTCCCAGTCTCTGGCTGGGAATGAATTCTAGAAGGCTCTGCCTTCAATAATATTAGAGGCAGAGCCTCATCAATTGCATTCCTAGTCAGAGACTAGGAACGAGATATTCTCACCTTATACAATAGGAATATCAATTCCATTATTTGTATTATGGTTCAATTCATCCAAGCGCAAAATATAGGCATTGCCTATTTAGAGGCAAGATTTGATCTAGAACAAACCGACAATGAAGGATTCTTCACTGAATGGTTAGAAAATTTGCCAGAAATCTCTGATTTAGAAAAACAATATTTAGACAGAGTAAAATTGCATTTTCTCCGCTTGGTTAAACATCCTCCTTTATCGGAAGAAACAGTAAAGTTAGTAGTTTTATCTCCCTTACTCAGTTTAGCTGGATTTTATGATGAACCTTTCTTGATTAGAAGTGAATCATCAATAGAAATTGCCGTCGAAGATCAAGAAGAAGTTATCAGAGGCAGAATTGATGTTTTAGTTATCCAGCAACAATTATGGTTATTGGTAATAGAGTCGAAAAAACCTACTTTTTCCCTGTTAGAAGCCATACCTCAAGCACTTACTTATATGCTGGCTAATCCTCAACCTACAAAACCCGTGTTTGGATTAGTAATGAATGGCAGTGATTTTATTTTTCTTAAACTTTCTCAAATCAATCAACCTCAATATGCTTTGTCTGATCAATTTACACTTTTGAAGCGAGAAAACGAACTTTATCAAGTTTTCCGAATCTTAAAAAAACTAGGTCAAATTTTGAATTAAGTAGGTGAACACAATAAAACCAAACTGTGTAAAGAAACGTAAAATCGCCCAAACCCTCTTCACTCTTGCCTCTTGCCTCTTGCCTTTTGCCTTGCCATAACGACAATTTTCAACGCCAACCTACTTAATCGTCAATTAATTATGTCCAGTCGTCCTATCTACCTCGATTGTCATGCTACTACCCCCGTTGATGAAAGGGTAATGGCTGCTATGATTCCCTATTTTACAGAAAAGTTTGGTAATGCGGCTAGTATTAGTCATGTTTATGGTTGGGAATCTGAAGCTGCTGTTAAACAAACACGGGAAATTTTAGCAGACGCAATTAATGCGACACCCGAAGAAATTGTTTTTACCAGCGGTGCAACGGAAGCAAATAATCTAGCTATTAAAGGTATTGCTGAAGCTTATTTCCCAAAAGGTCAACACATTGTAACTATTAATACGGAACATAAAGCAGTTTTAGATCCTTGCGAATATTTAAAAAGTCTTGGTTTTGATATTACAATTTTGCCAGTAAAAAAAGATGGATTAATTGACTTAAATCAGTTAGAAAAAGCCTTGCGTGATGATACAATTTTAGTATCTGTGATGGCTGCAAATAATGAAATTGGGGTTTTACAACCAATAGCCGAAATTGGGGCAATGTGCCATCAACGGCAAATTATTTTTCACACAGACGCAGCCCAAGCTATTGGTAAAATCCCTTTAGATGTGGAAGCGATGAATATTGATTTAATGTCTCTTACAGCCCATAAAGTCTATGGACCGAAGGGAATTGGGGCTTTATATGTTCGCAGACGTAATCCCAGAGTGAAACTTGCTTCCCAACAACATGGGGGAGGACATGAAAGAGGAATGCGTTCTGGGACATTATATACACCGCAAATTGTCGGTTTTGGTAAAGCTGTAGAAATTGCCATAACCGAACAAGAAACAGAAAATCAACGGTTAACAGTATTAAGAGAAAGATTGTGGCAACAGTTATCTATTGTAGAGGGAATTTATATAAATGGAGATCCTCAAAAACGATTAGCAGGAAATTTAAATATTAGTGTGGAAGGTGTAGATGGTGCGGCACTTTCTTTAGGGTTACAATCAGTCGTGGCTGTGTCTTCTGGTTCTGCTTGTTCTTCTAATAATATTGCCCCTTCCTATGTGTTGAAAGCCTTGGGACATTCAGATCAATTAGCTTATGCTTCGGTGCGATTTGGGATTGGGAGATTTAATACAGTTGAGGAAATTGATCAAGTTGCCCCAACAGGTAATTTCTACTGTGCAAGGTTTAAGAAGCGCGTCAGTAATGAGGGTTTGCTGAAAAGGTTTTGTGAATGTAGGGGCAACCCTCCTGTGGTTGCCTACAGCGATTTCCAATCATATAATATAAGGTACATCTTAGCCCCCTCATCGCACCCCCCTAAATCCCCCCGCAGCGGGGGGAAGAAAAGGATAAGCTTTTGATACTGGAGGGGGTTGGGGGTGGGGTTCTTGTTCCGGGTTTGATGACAATTTGCTGTAAATCGAATGGGGCAAGCACGGGGGCATTGCCCCTATGGAAAACTAATTATTAGAGATCATTGTTCCTAGTGCAGCTATCAACTTATCTACACTTTCAGGACGGCTATTAAAACCCATTAAACCTACACGCCAAACTTTACCGGCAAGTTCACCTAAACCGCCGCCAATCTCAATATTATGCTCAATTAATAACTGCCTAGCAACTGATTTACCATTTACTCCTTCGGGAATACAAACAGTGGTTAAAGTTGGTAATCTGTATTCTTTTTCAACGTGCATTTTTAAACCCATGTCTTCCAATCCTTCCCACAGATATTCGACATTTTTTTGGTGACGTTGCCAACAACTAGCTAAACCTTCTTCTGCCACTAAACGTAGAGCTTCCCGTAATCCATAGTATAGGTTAATTGGTGCAGTGTGGTGATATGTGCGATCGCTCCCCCAATATTTCCCCAACAATGTCATATCTAAATACCAGTTTGCCACCTTAGATTGACGCTTCTGTAGCTTCTCCATTGCCCGCCCACTCATGGTAAACGGTGACGCACCTGGAGAACAACCCAGCCCTTTTTGACTACAGCTATAAGCCAAATCAACGCCCCATTCATCCAAAAATATGGGAACACCACCTAAACTGGTAACAGTATCTACTAACAACAATGTGCCATGTTGACGACACAACTCACCCACACCATCCAAAGGTTGACGTGCGCCGGTGGAAGTTTCGGCATGAACTAAAGCCAAAATTGCCGGTTTATGGGTAGCAACTGCGGCACTGATTTCCTCTAAATTGAAAACTTGTCCCCAGGGTTTAGTAATAGTTCGCACATCTGCCCCATATCTACCCGCCATATCTACCAAGCGATTACCAAAATAACCAGCTACCCCAATTAATACGACATCACCCGGTTCTACAGAATTAGCTAACGTGGCTTCCATAGCGGCTGTACCCGTGCCACTGACAGCAATAGTATGGGGGTTTTCTGTTTGCCATGCGTAACGCAACAGAGATTGAATCTCATCCATGAGGTTTAAAAAAGCCGGATCTAAATGCCCTACAGGTGTGGTATTCATCGCCTGTAATATGGCTGGATGGACGTTAGAAGGACCTGGACCCAATAGGAGACGGTGGGGAATATTTAGAGGTTCAAGTCCTAACCGCTGACTGTCGTTAATGGAAATGGTAGATGTCATAAACTTAATTTATCTGAGATTAAATGGGAATCAATCGCATGATATAGCGGTATGTAGTCAATGTATATGCCGAAGTGCGACTAATTAATCAAACATCATATTTTTTCCGCACCATTCAAATATAGCGGCATCTAAGTAGGGCTTGCTGAATAAGTTGTCTGTGAGGGCTAGAAGTATGACTAACCCCACGCTACGCCTGATGCCTCCGGCTCCCGCAGGCATACGGCACACTACGTGAACGCTATCAGGAGGTAGGGGCGCAGGGCCTGCGCCCACTCAGGAGTATGGCTAACGCCACGCTATGCTATCAGCAAACCCTAAGTAGGTGAACACCAAAAAATAAATTACCCAATTTTGTGGGATGGGCATACTATGGCTAACGCCACGCTACGCTATCGACAAGCTCAGCACAAGTCCTGCCCGTCCTTGATGATTAGCAGGCAATTCGTCCCGCACCACAAGAAATTTTTGGGTATTTTTTTAATTGGAAGTCCCTAAGTAGGTGAACACAATAAAACCAAACTGTGTAAAGAAACGTAAAATCACTCAAAACTCTCTTCCTGTTCCCTGTTCCCTGTTCCCTGTTCCCTGCCCTCACAGGCAACTTTTTCAGCAAACCCTACTTAACTTTGACATTGAGAACAGAAATGACTAGAACGCCCACCTAACTTAATTCGCCCGATCACATTACCACAAACCTTACAAGGTTCTCCAGTGCGGTTATAAACCCAGGCTTCACCGCCATAATTACCGTTAACACCTTTAACACTCAAGAAATTACTAAAAGTCGTTCCACCTACCGCAATACTCGCTGATAAAACTTGAATAATTGCCGTTCGTAAAAGTTCAATTTGGGGAAGTTGTAATTCTGTACAGAGAGTAGTTGGTAAAATCCCACTTTTAAATAAAGCTTCATCTGCATAAATATTACCTAATCCTGCCACCATTGACTGATCTAATAATCCAGTTTTAATAGGACGACGGGATTTTTTTAATTTATCGGCAAAATACGCCACAGTGAACTCTGGGGAAAAGGGGTCAACTGCCAATTTTGCCAAACCTGTAATAATACTTTCTACAGCTACATCACCAGGAACATACCACATTTGCCCGAAGGTGCGCTGGTCAACAAAGCGTAATTCTTGCTTTTCCCCAAAAAATAACCTGACTCTGGTGTGTTTGTGTAAAGGTTGATCTTGGGTTAACCAAAGTAACTGACCGGTCATGCGGAGGTGAACTCCTAAATAACTGGGAGAAGATGAGGAAAGTTCAGCTAAGAGATATTTACCACGACGATGCCAGGTAGCAATAGTATTCCCTTTAACTTTATCAATAAATTCATCAACAGAAAACGGGTAGGCAATGGTACGTTGTAGCAACACATCCCCTCCCGTCACTTCTTGACTCAGGGTTAATTGATTCAAACCCCGGCGGACTGTTTCAACTTCAGGCAGTTCAGGCATTCAAGCAAATAATATTTTTAGGGGAAGGTATGGTCAAACAGAGGAAATTGATCAAGCTGTTGACGTTGATATCTCCTCCTATTATTCCATTAAACAATCCCCTTGATGCTTGACTATTTATTTGGCTGCGGCTTTGGGTTTAGGTGCTTCCACCTCAATTAATTCATCTACAGCAAAGTTGTTGGTGTTGAGATCAGAGTAGTTAACTTTGTCAAAGCGAACAATTACAGGGTATTTAATCCCGCTTTTGTCAACAGAAACCACTGTACCAAGATCCTGAAACCAGTAGGACTCAGGGCGGAGAACACGTACTTTAGAACCACGTTGAACCATGATGGATCTTCCCTTTTGAAGTATGAATTGCCGTTAAAGTAGGGCTGATTGTTTTCACTCTACAACCTCAAGGTATTTGCTTGTGGTTTTGTTAAGTTATTTGTCAAATTGCTGGGTTTTCATGGGTAATGAGTTGTTAATCTTCTCTTTGACTTCTTGACAAACTACCCATAATAGGGTAAGTTCATTCCCAAACACTCCTGGCAAAATGTTCTATGTCTTACTTAATACAAAAACACTACCTTCGTTCCCCCTACCTATACGGAGATCATTATCTATATAAGTAATATCTAGCCAACCTTGTTGTTGTTCACTTTGAATGGGAAAATCAAAAGCGGTAAATTTTTTGCCTAATTCAATTTGTTGGATGAAGTTTCCCGGTGTCGTATAGCCAATTAGGCTTTGTAAACCAATTATAGAACGCTGGAATTTTACTTGCACACGCTGTTGGGATACTGGTTCAAATTTAGCAGCAACGCTAACTACTCCTGCGAACAAAGGAATGCCATAAATCTCAGCTATGTTATAAACACTGTTGCTTTCTACCCGAATACATTGGTAAATTTGACCAAGTTTACAAAAGGGTAAACGATCTATGTTTAATAAGGCTTTGCTTGTGGTGTATAGTAGTCGCCAGTCACCTTCTAGTAAATTACTAGCTGCTAATGGTCGTGGCGTGGGATTAAAGTCTTCTAGGTTGGCGATCGCTGCTAAAATAGCTTGTTGTTGTGGCTGACTTGCTAATAAACCGCGATTAGTGCCAACAATTAGATCAATAAGAGTTGATTTGCCTATCATTACCCAATGCCTCAAGAGAGTTTACATGATGAAATAGCATTAATAAAATATTAATGTTCTTTGTCTATAACCAGACAATTCATGAATAATGCCTTTTTGACTACCGTTCGGTAATTAAATGAAAATTTTCTTTGATTCGGATTCAGCAGTTAAAGACCTGTATGAAGGAATAAATTAACTCGTATCAAGTCAGTATGATAGACTCTTAGTGTCTAGTTATATAAACCCTCGTGTGTGATTGTTAATATGTTAGATTCTCCCCTCCGTGAAGCCCCCCGAAATCAGCGAGCATCAGTTATTCCCTTAAAACAAGAGTCCTCTATGTTGGACTGGTTGCGGCTGAGTGGCAGATTGATAGCCCGTGATATCCATGACACCGACTCGCGGGAAGATGTAGAAGTAATATCCGATTTTCTGGGCGCAGACGACGGAATTGGTGATATTGATTATGATGATGACGATGATACACCTGTTGATGATGACTAGCACCGCAGGGCGGAAGTCAAAAATCAAAAGTCAAAAGTAATATTAAGCAAGCTTTTTGGCGATTGAGAATGGTTAGTTTATTGAGGCGGTGCTGTACTAGTTCCCAAAATACTGCGAACTATCAGCTAAAAACAGTCTCTATGGTTTTATTTAGGTTTTTTAAAGTGTGGAGTGAAGGGAATTTTTTTTGTGGACGCTAAATTATCTCCTAACCAAAGTTTGAATTTTTCGGGAATTGGCTTGGCTTCCTTGCTGGCCTTGGTACTGAGTGCAACAGCCTTGATTTTCGATAGCATGGGGCATAGAACCCCTTGGTATCCTATTTCCCTCACCCTACCTTTTTTATTGACTGCTGTGGGTGTGACAATTCTGGGACAGTGGGTGATTCCTCTGTTACAAAGGCTGAAAACGGGGCAGATTATCCGGGAAGATGGACCCCAGGCACATCTCAAAAAGGCAGGAACACCAACTATGGGAGGTATATTTTTTATCCCTGTAGCGGTGATAATTGCTTGTATATTGGCGGATTTTTCTGAAAATGTCCTGGCGGTTTCGGCTTTAACTCTCAGCTACGGTTTCATTGGTTGGATAGACGACTGGCAAATTTTACGTCGGAAGTCTAACAAGGGAATTTCTCCGAAGATGAAGTTAGCTTTGCAAGTTATCTTTGGGGCTGTATTTTGCGCCTGGTTGATGTTTAAAGGTGACTTTAGTATAACTAATATCCATTTACCTTGGGTGGGTTTATCCTTACCTTTGGGACTGTTGTTCTGGCCTGTAGCCGGATTTGTCCTGGTTGCAGAGAGCAATGCTACTAATTTAACAGATGGGATTGATGGTTTAGCAGCGGGAACAGTGGCGATCGCTATTTTCGCATTAGGTGTGATCATTGCGCCAACTTCCCCCGACTTAATGGTTTTTTGTGCTGCTGTCAGCGGTAGTTGCTTAGGCTTTTTAGCCTATAACCGCAACCCGGCTAGTGTTTTCATGGGTGACACCGGTTCTTTAGCCCTGGGTGGCGCTTTAGCTGCGGTTGCACTGTTAACAAATAGCTTGGTGGCTCTGTTTATCCTGAGTGGTATCTTCTTTGTGGAAACCCTCTCTGTGATGGCACAAGTTGGTTATTATAAAGCTACAAAAGGACCAGATGGCAAAGGTAAGCGATTATTTAAAATGGCTCCTTTACATCATCATTTAGAATTAACTGGTTGGTCAGAATTGCAAGTAGTGGCTGTATTTTACATTATCGCTGCTTTTCTAGCTTCCGTTTGTATTATGTCCATAAAATAATCAGTTTTGTTTTAAAAATAAAAATTCACAACCTCCAAATTTGGGGGTTGTTTTTGTTTTGAGATTGGGGGGTAGAAACAGTTTGATAATTTCTACCCATAACTATCCATATATTACTGTTTGTCCAAGTCTTCAATTAATTGATCAACAAATTCCCTTAACCGTTGTTGCCAGTTAGGGACGGTTTTAATTTTTACCCTCTGTCCTTTCCGACCTTTAAAACAAATTGGTTGAGCGTCTAACTCAGCTTTGAGGATTTTTTTAGCACCAAGTTTATTATTTTTCT
Source organism: Anabaena sp. WA102 (assembly GCF_001277295.1). Lineage (NCBI taxonomy): Bacteria > Bacillati > Cyanobacteriota > Cyanophyceae > Nostocales > Nostocaceae > Anabaena > Anabaena sp. WA102. The sequence goes on from NZ_CP011456.1 coordinate 3,217,088, forward strand.
CAAATCTCATTGACATTAACCTTAATCGTTGGTATACTTACTATAATATAACAGTGTCATTATTTCAATCTCATGTTTTTAAACATGAGTTTTTCCTGTTCCCTGTTGCCCGTTCCCTGTTCCCTGTTCCCTCTGACCATCAGCGATTGACTTGCATAAAAAGTTAGTCGCCGAGGTTAAATCTGAACACGCTTGGTATTACGAAGTTAACAAAAATGTCCCACAAAAGGCGTTAACTGACTTACGCCAAGCATGGGACCGATGCTTCAGAAAGACATCGAAACAACCCCGATTCAAGAAAAAAGGACAGCACGATTCTTTTTATTTAGAGTCAGGGACTAAGGCGAAACCGTTAATTAAAAACGATGGTAAAAGAATTAAATTACCGTCAATCGGTTGGGTACGATTAGCCATACCTTTACCAATTACCGCAACTCATAACTGTGTAATTTCCCGACAAGCTGATAAATGGTTTATTTCTGTCAAGTACGAGATTGAAAAACCTCCCATACTTGCAGATAGACCGACCATCGGCGTTGACATTGGAATCAAAGTGCGAATCGTTGGCTAGAAACCAATCCTGTAAAGGATTAGGGGGATTAGCCGCAAGGTAATGAACCTTGACAACTGAATGACCATGTAGGTGAGAGCCAGTATCCTAGAACCCTCAAATCTTACCCCGTAGGTGCAACGGTGAAAGCATCACCCCCAGGTTTGAGACTAGCTATCAACGCCTGAAGCGAGGAGAAAAGGTGTTATTACTGATAGCCTAAGTCGGTAAGCATCGAGCAAAGTACCCATGAGTAAAGCCCAGGCTTGAAGATGCGATTGAATCGTCGTTACGATGAACCAGCGAAATAAGGCTTAATGCGCTGGAGCCAAAAGGCACAGGATAAGGAGTTGGCAAGATTTGATTTGACCAACAAGCACTTCCTATAAACCCGGCGAACAGCATCACTCTAAAGGTACATAGTATGGTCATTCGGAACGAGATAACCTCTCGTATGCTCTCAGGTGGTCGAATCCCTGAGTAGGTGCTAACCGTATGCAGCGAGTAGGAGAGATTAAGTCAGAAGCGAATGTCTGGGGTAATGCCCAGAATATGCTGACAGATTTACGGTGATTTGGATGATAAAGTCCCTAGTAGTGAGTATATATGTCTAATACACAGTCTCAACAACTGATGGTGGAATGGCACTCTATTAACTGGCGCAAGCTAGAGCGTAGCGTGTATAAGCTCCAAAAGAGAATTTATCAAGCCTCTGTCCGTGGTGATGTGAAAGCATATCGCAGACTCCAAAAGACGCTGATGAGGTCATGGTCAGCAAGAGCTTTAGCGGTTCGTAGAGTTACCCAGGATAACCAGGGGAAAAAGACGGCAGGGGTAGACGGTGTTAATTCGCTGACTCCAAAGCAACGTTTAGAACTTACTGGTAACTTAAACTTGGGTTCAATAGTCAGCCCAACCAGGCGGGTATGGATTCCTAAGCCTGGAACGGAAGAGAAGCGACCTTTGGGCATACCTACAATGAAAGACCGCGCCTTGCAAGCGTTAGTCAAACTGGCACTAGAGCCAGAATGGGAAGCGCGATTTGAACCTAACTCATACGGGTTCAGAGCCGGACGTTCATGCCAAGATGCGGTAGAGGCAATATTTAGTGCAATTAGGCTCAAGCCTAAATACGTACTAGACGCAGATATTGCAAAGTGTTTCGACCGCATCGACCAGGAAGCACTGCTAATAAAATTAAATACATTCCCCACCATCCGCCGACAAATCCGGGCATGGTTAAAAGCGGGAGTGATGGACGGTAAGCAAATGTTTCCAACATCCGAGGGTACGCCACAGGGAGGTGTTATTTCTCCATTATTGGCAAATATTGCCCTCCACGGGATGGAAGAACGGATTAAACAGTATGCAGAAACCTTGCCTACCCGAAGTAGTCATGGTAAACGGGATAACCGTAGAAGCCTAAGTTTAATCCGATACGCCGATGATTTCGTGATTCTCCACGAAAACCTAACCGTTGTCCAAAGATGTAAAGAGATTATCTCTGAATGGTTAAAAGGCATGGGTTTAGAATTAAATCCCAGTAAGACGAGACTCGCCCATACTCTCACACAGTACGAGCAAGAAAAACCAGGGTTTGACTTCCTCGGTTTTACGATACAACAATTTCCACAAGGAAAGTATCACTCAAAGCAGGGATTTAAGACAATCATCACCCCAAGCAAGCAGAAGCAAAAGGTACATTACGAACAAATCGCTAGGGTTATCGAGGCTCACAAGGCAGCACCGCAGGCGGCGCTAATTAGCCGTTTAAACCCAATTATTAGGGGATGGGCTAACTACTACGCGACTGCGGTAAGTAAGGTTGCTTTCTCAGATATAGATGACCTCACGTACCAAAAGTTAAGCTCTTGGGCAAAACGCCGCCACCCCAAAAAGAACGGGGAATGGGTGTCAAAAAGGTATTGGCAATCCATAGACGGTGATAACTGGGTATTCGCAACCAGGAAGGAAGGTTTAACCCCACTTCGGTTAATAAACCATGCCGACACACCAATAGTGCGTCATGTGAAAGTCAAAGGCGAATCGTCACCATACGACGGAAATCTGGTTTACTGGAGTTCAAGAATGGGTAATAACCTAGAAATGCCAACCAGAGTATCAAAACTCCTGAAAAAGCAAAAAGGGAAATGTACCCACTGTGGAATGTTTTTCCGTGAAGACGATGTGATGGAAGTTGACCATATCATCCCGATATCGAAAGGTGGTAAGGATGAGTATAAAAATCTTCAACTTTTACACAGACATTGCCACGACATAAAGACAGCCAATGATGGCAATCCTGGCATAAAATCTGGCTGTAATAGTGCCGAGCCTAAGCCCACCAGAAAACTTGAAAAAGTCGCGGACAAATGGGTAATGAGGTATGCGTGACAAGCACCAAATCATTGAGGAGCCGTGTGAGGTGAAAGTCTCAAGCACGGTTTTGAAGACCAACGGGGTTGGCGACAACCTCGTTGAGTTTACTGAGTTAGCCGTTTGCAGTAATGGTGAAGTATTCGAGAATCCTAAAGCCTACCGCCGCATGAGTAAACGCATGAAACGCTTACAGCGTAGCGTTAGCCGAAAGGTGAAGGGGTCTAATAATCGCAAGAAAGCTGTAAGAAAATTGGCTAAATTACACGCCAAAGTTTCTAATATTCGCAAGGATTCCATACACAAATTAACCTACTATCTAGCTAAAAACCACAGCGTGATAAAGAGTGCGATTCGTTGTTAGTTGAATCACGGTAATCAGTCCGTACATAAACTAACCAACCTAACCCAATTAAGGAGAAAGGTTGAACTCTCGGTCTGATATGGGTGCAAGTCCCATCTACCAGACTCAGGTATGACTCCCTACCTGCCCACACTGACTAGACTCGGTTTCTAGAGGGTGAAGCTGGGAACAGGACGCAATCAGACATCCGTTGTGGGGTGACACTTGGCGTTAATGGGGAGTTCCCACGGTGAAACAGAGCCTAGAAAAGCAACCTACACGCAAGCAGGACACAACTCAAAAACCTGACTTCACTGGAGCGAAATCCCGCCGCATCTTTTTTAAATAGCGGTCAGAGTCCAGGGAATCCAGTGGTTGAAATGGCTACACCTGACGGAACTATTAATCAACCGAGGGAACGAATAAAAACGGATTGAAGGTCTAGGGGCGGTCGAACCCCATAAGTAGGCTGGACGAGCAGCGGAATCCCTTCAATTCGGGTAGGACAGACCGTAATTGGTCTGAGGTGTTCAGAATACACAAATTGGAGCAGAGCATGATTGGACACAGAGAAAACTCTAGTGAATCTTGGAAGACGTTACCCTGGAAGCAATTCCGCCGTAACTTATTCCGCCTACAAAAACGAGTGTATAAAGCGGTTCAAGTTGGAGACAAGCGGAAAGCGCAGTCACTACAGAAGCTGATTCTGAAATCAACCGCAGCAAGATTACTGGCTATTCGTCAAGTATCACAGCTAAACGCTGGGAAAAAGACCGCAGGAATTGATGGCAAAAAGTCCCTTACCTTTAAGGAACGCTTCGAGCTTAATGAACTGCTAAAAGCATCTGTTAGCAACTGGAAACACCAGGAATTAAGAGAAATACCAATCCCCAAAAAGGACGGTACTATGAGGATGCTGAAAATCCCCACTATTGCAGACAGAGCTTACCAATGCCTTGTCAAATACGCATTAGAACCAGCACACGAAGCAACCTTTCACGCCAGGAGCTACGGGTTTAGGACGGGTCGTTCAGCGCATGACGCACAGAAATACCTGTACAACAACCTATGCTCTACACGAAAAGGAATAGATAAACGAGTTATAGAACTCGATATCGAAAAATGCTTCGACAGGATAAACCACACCGCCATCATGGATAGACTCATCGCTCCTTATAGCATAAGACAGGGAATATTCCGCTGTCTCAAAGCCGGAGTTAATCCTCAATTCCCAGAACAGGGAACACCTCAAGGCGGGGTAGTAAGTCCACTATTAGCTAACATCGCCTTAAACGGCATCGAAAGTATCCACAGATATAAAGATGCCGGAAACAACGTAATAGAACCATCAGTCCGATATGCGGATGACATGGTGATAATACTTAGACCTCAAGACGATGCTACCGTTATACTTGACAAAATCAGTCAGTTCCTAGCAGAGCGGGGAATGAAAGTCAGTGAGAAAAAGACCAAGCTAACCGCCGCGACAGGTGGGTTTGATTTCCTCGGCTGGCACTTTAAAGTCCAGAAAAACGGGAAGTTTAAATGCGTTCCATCAGTGGATAACTTCAAAGCTTTTCGCAAGAAAGTAAAACACATCGTCAACAACTCGAATTATGGTGCTATCACTAAGGCTGAGAAATTAGCCCCTGTAGTTAGAGGTTGGAGGAACTACCACCGCTTTTGTAAGATGAAAGGGTCACGCAACTCGTTATTCCACATTCAACACAGAGCTTACAGGGTATTCAACAAGGAAACCAAACAGAATCGCTACACTAGCAAGGAATTACTAGATAAAGCGTTTCCATCAGTTCCTTACTCCGAAAACAAATACATCAACGTTAAAGGTGAGAAATCACCCTATGACGGAGATTTGAGTTATTGGAGCGAGCGTAACAGCAAGCTCTATGACAACCATACCTCTAAAGCCCTCAAACGGCAAAGCCATAAATGTGGTCATTGTGGTTTAAAAATGCTCAGTGATGAGAAGGTACATTTACATCATATAGATGGAAACCATAAGAATGGTAAACCTAAAAACCTTCTAGCAATTCATGAAAGCTGCCACGATTATATTCATATCAGCAAAAGCGAAAGCTAAGAACATCGGAAGCTGGGTGCAGTGAAAGTTGCACGCCCAGATTTAACAGAGAGGGGCAGGGAATAATATCCCTCCTCGACTCTACCTAGAGGATTTGCACGTTAAGGCATTTTTGAAGAACCACAAATTAGCGGGTGCTATCGCCGATTGTGGGATGTATGAGTTCAAACGACAGTTAGAGTATAAAACCGAGAAGTTCGGGAGTGAATTAATCCTTGTGGATAGGTTCTTCCCCAGTTCTCAAATATGCTCTAACTGTGGGAATCATCGTCATAAAATGCCATTAAAAAACCGCGTTTATGTTTGTCCTGATTGTGGCTATAAAGCCGATAGGGACTTAAATGCAGCGCGGAACATTGACCGATGGTTTGCGGATATTTTTATCCCTGTAGCGTAGCGGTTCCTTTTAGGAACTACGGTCAGAAACGGTAAGTTCTACCGAGATTGTCTGTCGAGTGGAAAAACCTCTTAGAAGCCATTCTAAGACCGTGATGAAGCAGGAAGTAAACACTAAGGTTATCGCTGTCCAGATGTGTCTAGACTTTGGTAATTTTGGGTAAGTTTTATAGAACGGTTCTGTGCGGGACGTAAATTACCCCAATTCCCAATACTCAAATTGTCATTTACACCCTTGAATTTGGAGTTTAAGTAAGAGGTTATTTGAAAACTTTTTCCTGTGGGATCTGATCCCCCTAAATCCCCCTTTGTAAGGGGGACTTTGAGGAATTTAGCCCCCCTTATAAAGGCTACGGTGTACACACATCTCTAGACAGGATGCTAAACGTGATCCGATCCCCCTAAATCCCCCTTAAAAAGGGGGACTTTGAAGAATTTAGCCCCCCTTGTAAAGGCTACGGTGTACACACATCTCTAGACAGGATGCTAAACGTGATCCGATCCCCCTAAATCCCCCTTAAAAAGGGGGACTTTGAAGAATTTAGCCCCCCTTGTAAAGGCTACGGTGTACACACATCTCTAGACAGGATGCTAAACGTGATCCGATCCCCCTAAATCCCCCTTAAAAAGTGGGACTTTGAAGAATTTAGCCCCCCTTTTTAAGGGGGGTTGGGGGGATCTAAACGTTGTGGGGCAACTATAGAAGACTTGTGTGTACACCGTAGCTTGTAAAGGGGGGATTAAGGGGGGTAAATTACCACTAATAAAAACACTATTTAACTAATCATGAAACGTCAAATCGCCATTATCTCCTGCTTACTGCTGCTACCTTATCCAGTGTCAGCTATAGAAACCCAAACCAAGACAACAAAACTACTTACACAGACCTCGCAAAGGTGCAAATTACAACCAGCAGACCCAGAAAACGGTATTTATTCAGACCCACAATTACAAACCATTGCTAAACAAATTACAGTTAGAGTCAGAGACAAAGAAAGAGGCGCTTCCGGGACAATTTTCGCTAGAAAAGATAATTCTTATTTAGTAGTTACTAATTCCCACGTTGTCAGAAGAATTAATAATATCAATATTATCACAGCCGATGGTCAAAAATATACAGGTAAAATTTTACCTGATACTAATTTTGATAAATTCGATTTAGCTATAGTAGAATTTACATCTAATCAAAAATATTGTTTACCATCAGAAATTGCTGAGAGAATCGCCTCTTTTGATATTAACTTAGAAACACCAGTTATGTCCGCAGGCTATGCTGTATCTGAGGATAAATTAGTATTAACAACAGGAAAAATACAACAAATCATTTCTCAACCCAGTTTAAAAGATGGTTATGAAATTGGCTATACTAGCGATATTCAACCGGGAATGAGTGGTGGTGCAATTATTAGTAATACAGGAAATTTAATAGGAATTAATGGCATTAGTTCCTATCCTTGGTCCAATTCTGCTTATACTTATACCAACGGAAAACGCCCGACAAATACAGAAATTCAAGAATTTAGAAAACTGAGTTGGGGAATACCTATTAAAACCGTTTTAGGTCAGGTAAAACCAGAAGTTCTCACCGCTTATAATTTACCTATACCAGATATTAAACAGACAATAGCAGAAGTACCATTAACAGGTTGGTTAGGAGAATTAGAAGCAAAAGCTAAACAAATTACCGTCAAAATTGATAGCAGTAGCGGTGCTAATGGTTCAGGAATTATTATTGCTAAAGAAGGAGATATTTACACCGTTTTAACTGCTGCTCATGTAGTTTGTAAACCACCAGATAAAGTAGGACTATGTGAGCCAAATACCTATAAAATCGTCACAGTAGATGGTAAACAATATCCCGTAGAACCCAGCACCATTAAATTAGAAGAGGGGGTAGATTTAGCAGTAGTTAAATTCACCAGTCGGGAAAATTATCAAGTTGCGACTTTAGCAAATTATCCCATACAAGATGATGAATATATGTTCACGGCGGGTTATCCCAGGTTAGGAGAAAAATCACCTTGGCGATTCACATTGGGACAGATTTATAGTAAGGAGAGAGGATTATTACAAACTACCCAATCAGATTTTAACAATAACAGTTCGGGTACAGCTAAAGCAGCAGTTTCTTTAACAGGAGGATATGAATTAGTTTATAGTAGTATCACCTTTGGCGGTATGAGTGGAGGACCTGTTTTAGATTCCCAAGGGCGGGTAATAGGTATTCATGGCAGAACTGAGGGAGAGGCTGCTATTGATAATAATAGTAGTAGTGGCGGAAATATCCAATTAGGTAATAGTTTGGGTATTCCGGTGAGTACATTTTTGGCATTAGCTACCCGACTGAATACTCAAGCACAAAAGATAGAAACCACCCCAACACCAGAACTAAATCAACAAGAAGTTAAGTCTATTCAAACAGCGATTTTATCAGTAGATGTTTCCCAAGGCAATACTACCGCCAGTCAATGGTTAGAAAGGGGAAATCAACTGTGGCGGTTAGGTCGTTATCCAGAAGCAATACAGGCTTTTGACGCAGCAATTAAGCAAAAACCAAAGTTTATTCACCTAGCTTATTATGGTAAGGGTTTGGCATTATTTGAGAGTGGAGAATATCCCGAAGCTATAACTGCATTACAGCAAGCGGTGAAATCTCAACCTGATTTTGTTCCTGCTTGGAATTATTTAAGTGTAGTTTATCGAAAATCAAACCAACTGGATAAAGCCTTAGCAGCCATAGATAAAGCCATTCAACTCCAGCCCAATAATCCTAATTTGTATAATGAGAAGTGGGGAGTTTTAAGTAATTTAAAAAGATATAGAGAAGCAGCAGCAGCGATAAATAAAGCCATTGAATTCAGTCCCCGTGCAGGATTTTACTACAACCGGGGAATTGTCCGTGATGATTTAGGAGATAAGCCAGGAGCAATAGATGATTACACCCAAGCTATCAAGTTTAATCCTAACTATGCCGATGCCTACTACAACCGGGGAATTGTCCGTGATGATTTAGGAGATAAGCCAGGAGCAATAGATGATTACACCCAAGCTATCAAGATTAATCCTAACTTAGCCCTAGCCTACTACAACCGGGGAATTGTCCGTTATGAATTAGGAGATAAGCCAGGAGCAATAGCAGATTTCAACCTAGCTATCAAGATTAATCCTAACTATGCCCTAGCCTACAACAACCGGGGAGTTGTCCGTAATGATTTAGGAGATAAGCCAGGAGCAATAGATGATTACAACCAAGCTATCAAGATTAATCCTAACTTAGCCCAAGCCTACTACAACCGGGGAATTGTCCGTGATGAATTAGGAGATAAGCCAGGAGCAATAGATGATTACAACCAAGCTATCAAGATTAATCCTAACTATGCCAACGCATACACCAACCGGGGAGTTGTTTATTATGAACTTGGTGACAAACAAAAAGCCAGAGAAGACCTGCAACGAGCAGCGCAATTGTTCAAGGCTCAAGGGAATACTGCCTTTTCTGAAAAAATAATGGGTTTATTAAAAGGGTTGTAGGGAGTTTCTTTGGTGATGTTAATCCCTCGTTCCCTGGCTCTGCCGGGGAATGCCCACAGGAGGCTCTGCCTCCATTATATTCACTGTATTTGAGGCAGAGCCTCAAACTCCCATTCCCAGCCGGAGTCTGGGAACGAGTTCAGGATTAACAGGATGTGATTGTTAGATTTTCCCTCGTTCCCTGGCTCTACTGGGGAATGCTCACGGGAGGCTTTGGATGATAACAATAATATTTTGTCAGAATCAGGATGTCCAGGATTTAAGGATTAACAGGATGTGATTTTTTGATTGTCTATGAACCATTGAGATTTGAGGATGAAAAATCATCTTCACATTATAAAATGAATTAGATCCCCGACTTCTTAAAGAAGTCGGGGATCTGTCACCTCACGACTAAGATCAATTTATCAATTATGTTTAATTCTGCAAATTTAATTGTTTTACCAAATGCACCAATTCCGGTAAAATCAACTTTTCCATCCCCAGTCGTACAGCATTACTAGAACCAGGAAGAGAAAAAATGATTTTGCTTTGATAAACGCCGGCGACAGCACGAGAAGCCATAGCGCGAGAACCAATTTCTTGATAACTTAAAAACCGAAATAATTCCCCAAATCCGGGTAAAGTCTTTTCTAATAGCTTTTCTAAAGCATCATAAGTAGTATCCCTGGGAGCAATTCCCGTTCCTCCATTAAAAATCACAGCATTGATACGAGTATCTTCGCCCAAGGCTGTCATTTGGGATTGAATTTCTTTAGGCTCATCTTTGATAATCTGATACAATGACACAGTGTGATCATCAGCTAAAAGTAGTTCTTTAATTAATTGACCACTTTTATCTGTATCTGGGGAACGGGTATCGCTAACGGTAATCACTGCACAAGTTACAGAAACTTGCTGTGTATTTGGGTGTGGTTGAAATTCCATAGATATTTTACGTTTTAGCCAATAACCAATGACCAATGACCACTGAGCAATGCTGGGCGCAGGCCCTGCGCCCCTACTGACTAATTAAGATTTGCTTAATCCGAGTCCATTTTGTTCAGCATAACGATTCATGAAACGCATAAACCGATCCCATTCTTCATTAGACTTCATCACATAAATCGCTTCTAAGGATTCCGGTTTACCGTTGACAAATTTACCCTGAACCCCAGGAATCACGATTTCCCCTTCTTCGTCAATCAAATACAACCCGGTAACTTCATCTGTACCATCTTGTGACAAGATGTCAGGATTGGTGAACACAAACGTGGCTGTACCACTTTCCCCTTGTTTTGCTCTTGTCAACCGGACATCTGGAACTACTCTTTCTTCAATACCTTTAGCAAACTGAATTTTCGCCATGATGAGTCAATTTAAAGTTTTGTGATCATTTTGTAATATTCTCTCATCATAGAGCAATTTCCTAGCAGGCATTTTACCAATGGTAATTAAATCTAGTACACAATTCCGATTTAAACGCCGTTTATTTACTACAGCGTTGATCATTGTAGTTGGTATATTCATCACTCTGACTAACCATTCTAGCCCCGCTACACCTGTCACTAAAACCAAAAACGTCATTCTGATGATTGGGGACGGTATGGGCTGGGAAATGGCTCGCGCTGGGGCTATGGCTAAAGGATATAATTACACTTCTGGTAAGGGGGAAGGACTGAGTTTTCAAACTCTGGATAATTACGCCCTTGCTACCACCTATGGTACTACCATTGCTCCTGGTAATGGGGTTTTCAGCACGGGTAACTCTGCGTTATCAAACTCTAATCCGATTACAGGTGCTAGTCCGATTCTACCAGGGTTTAAATTCCAACCTCAATTTAATCCCGGAAATACACCGTCTGGAGGAGGTAAAAATCCTCAATCTAATGCGGTAGGTAATTTAGTGGGTTATGATCCTCAGCGTGGGGGAATAAATCCTTGGACACCTGGGAATGATCCTGAATATATCAAGCATAGTTATCCTGATTCTGCTAATACAGCGACTACTCTGTACACAGGAGTCAAAAGCTATAACAATGCTATTTCTGTGGATATATTTGAAAAACCTTTAGAAACCATTCTCAAAACTGCGGCTGATCATGGTAAATCTACGGGGATTGTGACTTCTGTTCCTATTGATCATGCTACACCGGGAGCAGCAGCAGCAAACGTGAATCGTCGCAATAAATATGATGGTGATTATCCAACTTTAGATAATATTCTTCAGCAGGAACTTCGCATATATCAACCAACTGTAATTTTAGGTGGTGGTCATCCTCTCACAGGTGCGAGTAGTCAACCTCTGCCTACGGGCGTAGAACCGCCAACTAAGTTTGAATATATCACTAAAACGACCTATGCAGAATTGAGTAAAAACCCCAATCAAAACCGCTATAACTACACATTTTTAGAACGGGGAAAAGATGCGGCTGATAAGTTAGGGACTACTGCGGCTAAATTAGATCCAAATATGGGCGATCGCTTGTTAGGATTATATGGAGCTAGGGGACAAGAGGGAAATCTCCCTGTAAGTACCGCTAATGGTGATTACAGTAATACCGGTTTGAGTATCTTTTCCCTGTTTGGTTCTCAAGGAAAAAACCCCGATACAGTTCGGCCTCTACTTGCTGGAGAAACCGACAAATCTTTTATTGCGAAAGAAATTAATGAAAATCCCACACTTGATGATTTAACCAAAGCAGCTTTAGCAGTTTTATCTAAAGACAAAGATGGATTTTGGTTAATGGTAGAAGGTGGTGATATTGATTGGGCTGCCCATGATGATAACTTAGATAATATGATTGGGACAGTCTTGGATTTTGATAAGGCTGTAAAAACAACAATTGACTGGATTAAAAATAACGGTGGTTGGGAAAATAATCTACTAATTGTCACCGCCGATCATGATCATTATCTCACTTTAAATCCCAACTTTTCCGAACTGCTGAAAGAAAAAGGTGCAGAAGCTTTAACCGCTGAATCTGATTCTATCAAAGCTGGTCATTTTTGGGGTTCTAATCCTAATATCAAATATGGTTGGGGAAATCATGCTAACCTTCCAGTTCCTGTTTATTATCAAGGTAAGGGTTCAGCAGTTTTAACTAATTCTGTCGGTAAGGGGTTTCAACTTTATGGCTATGATATTCCTGGTATTAAAGATTTAGTAGACGAAATCCACATTTATCAAACTCAGCGGAAGGCAATAGGGAACAGGGAGTAGGGGGAGTGGGGGAGGTAGGGGGAGTGGGGGGGAGTAGGGGAGGTAGGGGGAGTAGGGGAGGTAGGGGGAGTAGGGGGGGAGAAAGAATTTTCCCAATGACCAATGACCAATGACCAATGACCAATCACCATCAACCATCAGTTATCCTGTTCTAACCCATCAGCAGATTAAATCAAGGGATCGCTTGCATAATTGTTCACAATTTGTTACAAAAATATAAAGAACTTCTAGAGACTAAAACCTAATGTTCGGCGGACTTACTGGTTTAACAGATACCAAAAGCACCGATTGGGGAGAGCGAATGCTCAACACAGTCGCCAGTCAAACGATTCGCCACCTGTTTACCCAGAGCGAGTCGGTAGAAGTCTTTGTGCGCTGCTATCCCTCCAGCAAACTGTTGCAAGGCAGCATTGACAGCTTTAAAATGAACGGCTGCGGCTTAGTAATTCGTAAAGACTTCGCAGTAGAGGAAATGTCTTTTGAAACCGATGCAGTCGCCATTGACTTCGGCTCGGTTTTAAGTGGTAAACTTACCCTCAAACAACCTACCCAGGCTGTAGCTCAGGTGATTCTATCAGAAGAAGGTATTAATCGGGCTTTTGAGTCAGAATTGGTGAAAAAGCGCCTGCTTAACCTTTCCGAACCCACTTTGATTGCCATATCTGGTGGCGAACCAATTTCTTTTACCGAAGTTGAGGTCAAGCTATTACCTGAAAATCGCTTGCATTTAGTAGCTAAAGCTGATTTAAACAACGGCGAACTCATACCACTAGCTATGACTGTCGGTATTGGGATTGAAAGAAGAAGGCGGGTTTCTTTCAAAGAACCAAAGATTGAACTTGAGGGAGTTCCAGAAGCACAAAGAGAAATTTCCCAGACTTTAAGTGTGGCATTGGTAGAAATTTTGGATAATATGGTTGATTTAGATCGCTTTGATTTAGATGGGGTAAAAATGCGACTAAATCGTTTAGAAACAGAAGGTCAAAGATTGATTTTTAGTGGTTATGCAGAAATAGAAAGAATTCCTCACAGTTCCTGAAATTGAGAAAAAATTGCCAAAAAACTAACGCCGCCTAGTTGACCCTGGGCGGCAATTTAATTTCTATAGCAGAAGTCAGGATGTAGGGGCGCAGGGCCTGCGCCCAGTCAGGAGTTCAGAAGAATGAAGAATGAAGAATGAAATTTCTCCCCCACTCCCCCACTCCCCCCACTCCCCCCACTCCCCCTACTTCCCCTACCTCCCCTACCTCCCCCACCCCCCCTACCTCCCCTACCTCCCCTACCTCCCCTACCTCCCCCACTCCCCCCACCTCCCCTACCTCCCCACACCCACATACTGGAATCCAGCCCTGACCATTGCTTGACGGTCAAGAAAATTACGACCATCAATCATGACCGCGTGGTTCATCAATTTTGCCATTTTCCCATAGTCCAAAGTGCTGAACTGTTGCCATTCAGTGACAAGTACCAAAGCATCACAGCCATCTGCTAATCTTTCCGCGTCGGTTTCTACTAACACACCAGAAAGACCATGACGCATCCCTGTTTGGGAAATAATGGGGTCGTAAGCCTTGACTTTCGCTCCCAATCGGTTAAGTTGTTCAATCAACATGAGTGCCGGTGCGTCCCGTAAATCGTCTGTATCTGGTTTGAAGGTTAAACCGAGTAGTCCCACAGTTTTACCTTTGAGGATTTTTAAAGCTTGTTGGAGTTTTTCTAGGGCGATGAGGCGTTGACGTTCGTTAACACTGACAGCAGCTTTCATAAGTTGGGCTTCATAGCCATAATCATCAGCGGTGTGAATGAGGGCGGAAACATCTTTGGGGAAACATGAACCACCCCAACCAATACCAGCTTGTAAGAACTTGCTACCAATGCGGGAATCTAAACCGATGCCTTTTGCTACTTGGGTAACATCCGCACCGACGCGATCGCATATATTAGCAACTTCATTAATAAAACTAATCTTGGTGGCTAAAAAGGCATTAGCGGCATATTTAATCATTTCTGCGGAACTGAGGTCTGTTACTAACACTGGAACGGAAGGTAAAGACTGATTAGCCGCAAATTTGCGTTCTATGATTGGTGCATATAATTCTTTCATCATGCCTGTGGCTTGTTGACTATTACCACCTAACACAATCCGGTCAGGATTAAAGGTATCATAAACTGCTGAACCTTCCCGCAGAAACTCTGGATTACTGACTACATCAAACTGGTGAGCAATCTCCGATAATTTCTCCTCACTAGTTGTATCACCAGATGCCAATAATGTTTTCTGACGTTCTGCAATCCCATCCACAACAATCATTCTTACCCAGTCGCCAGAACCAATAGGAACAGTAGATTTGTTCACAATGACCTTATAACCACCATTGAGATTTTCACCAATACCACGAGCTACCGCTTCTACGTAGCGAGTATCACTTTCACCATTGGGCAAAGGAGGAGTTCCCACAGCAATAAACAGGATTTCTCCATGATGAACACCAGCAGCGAGATCACTAGAAAATTCAATATTGCCACTATTAATAGCAGATTGCATAATTTCCGAAAGTCCTGGCTCAAAAATCGGTGACTGCCCAGACTTCATTAATTTTACTTTTTCTTCGTTATTATCTATGCAAATTACATTATGGCCAATATGAGCCAAACAAGCACCTGTTACTAAACCAACATAACCAGTACCAATTACGCAAACACGCATTTTTAAAACCCCTGTTTTTTATAGTTGTCAGTTGTGAATCAATGATTGGTGATCCTTTAGGTAAGGCGTAATGCTAAACCTGTTGGAAACGTTGACGGAAATCTTCAATCATCAGTTTTAAACCATCTTGCAGAGGAATAGTGGGTTCCCAATCTAACAAAGTCTGTGCCTTGGTAATATCAGGACGACGACGACGGGGATCATCAGCAGGTAGGGGTTCAAATTTAATTTCTGCATCTGGGTTAATCAGGTTTTGTACAGCCTGAGCTAGTTCTAAAATCGTATATTCATCAGGATTCCCCAGATTTATGGGTCCGGTATGTTCACCATTCATTAATCGCATTAGTCCATTTACCAAGTCGGAAACATAACAAAAGCTGCGGGTTTGTTGACCTTCACCATAAACAGTTAAAGGCACACCTCGTAATGCTTGCGCCACGAAATTGCTGACTACGCGCCCATCATTTTCCAACATTCTCGGTCCATAAGTGTTGAATATCCTGGCGACGCGAATCTCGACTTTATTCTCTCTGTAGTAGTCAAATGCCAGGGTTTCAGCCATTCTTTTGCCTTCGTCATAACATGAGCGAATGCCAATGGGATTGACGCTGCCTCGATAATCTTCAGTCTGGGGATGAATTTCTGGATCTCCGTAAACTTCGCTTGTAGAAGCTAATAAAAATCTGGCTTTAACTCGTTTAGCTAAACCTAACATATTGAGTGTACCAATGACGTTAGTTTTAACAGTTTTAATGGGGTTATACTGGTAATGCACAGGGGACGCTGGACAAGCCAGATGATAAACCTGATCTACTTCTAAGCGAATTGGTTCGGTAATGTCGTGACGAATCACTTCAAAATTAGGATTGTCTAACCAATGGAGGATATTATGTTTCTTTCCTGTGTAGAAATTGTCCAAACAAATGACTTCATGACCATCATTCATTAATCTGTCAATCAGATGAGAGCCAATAAAACCAGCACCGCCTGTCACTAAAATTCTCATATTTTTCCTTCTGCTAATATTTACTTTTAGTATGCACTTCATGTTGTTGTATATTACCCACGTTGGCAACAAAAACAAGCATATTTATCTCAGAATTGTTGTATAGCGGTTTTTAATTCAGCGAAGTTCAAGCACCCCACCTCCAACTTCCTCTCCGCAAGCAAGGAGGGGGCTATAATGTACTCGATATGATTAGGAAATGCTATGTATGGCTTTTGAGTTCAGCAATTCTCATTTTAAGGTTTCATGACATTTAAACCCTTACATTCTTAAACATTTACAGTCATTGCCAGCGAAGGGAAGCAATCACAACCCTTGGAATTGCTTCATTTCACTTCATTCCATATGGCTAAAGCTATGCTTCGCTAATGCAATAACATTGTGTAATTAATTCTGTCTCACTACTTAGAAGCAACCATAAGTAGGGTTTGCTGAAAAAGTTGTCTATGAGCGCTAGAAGTTCAGGAGTCAGGAGTCAGAATTATCAGGAGGTAAGAATAGTCTTGAATCTGAAACGTGATAGGTTTTTAATAGTTTCCATGCTTATTCCTTGCACCAATACCTTGTCCATTTTCTGCTTTGTTGGGTTTCATGCTTCAATCCAACCTACAAATCAAGGCTTTTTCTAATTTGGACAAGGTATTGCTAAGAGAACACCAAAAAATAAATTACCCAATTTTGTGGGATGGGCATACTATGGCTAACGCCACGCTACGCTATCGACAAGCTCAGCACAAGTCCTGCCCGTCCTTGATGATTAGTGGGCTTTTCGTCCCGCACCACAAGAAATTTTTGGGTATTTTTTTAATTGGAAGTCCCTAAGTAAACAATCATAGATAAATTGGTAAAGAAAAGTGAATCTCCCTTTGATTACTCATGCTAAAAAGCATAACAAAAAAATAGCAATTGTTACAGGTGAAGACGTATTTAGCTATAGTGATTTACTCCACATCTCTGGGCTAATTGCCACAGGTCTGCTGAAGGATACAGAAGACTTACAAGAACAGAGAGTTGCTTTTCTTATCCCCCCTGGGTTTGAGTATGTAGCCACTCAGTGGGGAATTTGGCGGGCTGGGGGAATAGCGGTACCGTTATGTGTTTCTCACCCCCGTCCAGAATTGGAGTATGTGATTACTAATTCGGGAGCATCAATTATTGTTGTCCATCCCCAATTTGAGGATATACTGCTATCGCTTGCCACTGAAAAAAATTTACGCTTTATTCTCACCTCAGCAACACTCCCAGATCATGTTACTACCCTACCAAATATAGATATTCAAAGACGGGCATTAATTCTTTATACGAGTGGGACAACAGGTAAACCCAAGGGTGTGGTGACAACTCATGATCATATTCAAGCGCAAGTAACTAGCTTAGTTACTGCTTGGGAATGGACATCAGATGACCGTATTCTCAATGTACTACCATTACATCATATTCATGGGATTATCAACGTCCTGACCTGTGCTTTATGGGTTGGGGCGGAATGCCATATATTAAGTAAATTTGATGCTGAAACTGTGTGTAATCAGATTTGTGAGGGTAAGTTAACCCTATTTATGGCAGTACCAACAATTTATGTAAAATTGATTGCTGCTTGGGAAAATGCTACTCAGGAACGCCAAAAAACTATGACCGCAGGATGTGAAAAAATGCGTCTGATGGTTTCTGGTTCAGCAGCTTTACCAGTACAAGTATTAGCAAAGTGGCAAAGTATTAGCGGTCATTTTCTCCTAGAACGCTATGGAATGACGGAAATTGGTATGGCACTATCCAACTCTTTACATGGTCAACGATACGCAGGATATGTGGGTCAACCTTTACCACAAGTTGAAGTTAGATTAGTAGATGAAAATGGAGAATTAGTGCCACCAGGAATACCAGGAGAAATTCAAGTTAAAAGCCCTGGAGTGTTTTTAGAATATTGGCAAAACCCCCAAGCAACAGAAAAGGCATTTAGCAATGGCTGGTTTTGTACTGGAGATACGGCCATAGTCGAAAATGACAACTATCGTATTTTAGGAAGAATGAGCGTTGATATCATCAAAACAGGAGGGTATAAGGTTTCAGCTTTGGAAATTGAGGAAGTGTTAAGAACTCATCCAGATATTCAAGAATGTGCAGTAGTTGGGGTGACAGATTTAGAATGGGGTGAGCGAGTTTGTGCGGCGTTAGTATTACTACCAGAACGTCAATTGACATTAGAATCTTTGAGGAGTTGGGCAAAGGGGCAATTGGCAGTTTATAAGATTCCCACTCGCATTTTGATAGTTGATGAATTACCCCGTAATGCTATGGGGAAAGTAACTAAGCCGCAGGTGTTTGAACTATTTCAGGCAGGATAAAGAGCGGATAATTAACGAACCCTAACAAGAGCGGCGATATGCTTGTAGCAGTGCTGCGCTATCCCCGCAAAAAGTGTTACAATGGGTCGTGGGTTTAAAGATGTCAAAAATATCTTTAATAAAAGAGATGGTAAATTATTGTCAGTAACCCAGCCCTAAAGGGACTGGGCTTGCAAGAGTAATCAAGCAAGCCGTACTGACCAGACCACCCTGAGCGTTGTCGAAGGGTAGCCGTTATTTGAGTCACGACACCCACCAAATGCGTTGCCAGTTCCCTGCTCTGTCGCTTGTGATTAAACAGTTCTAAGGTCACTGGAACAGTGTTGCAAGCCCAACAAGCTCTTATAACAGGTCGTTCGCGCCAGCGTGCCGTAGGCATCGGCTAACATTACCCCAGAAATGGGAGTTGGTTTCCAGATTCCAATCAAAAATCTGGTTTCAATTTTAATATCCACAGCGGTTAAAACCGTGGTCAGTGAGCAGTTCGGCAAGCTCATTGTAACACTTATCGAACTGCTCGTGCGGTCACTGAGCAGTTCGGCAAGCTCACTGTAACACTTGTCGAAGTGTCGTTTCCCTCTCAGGTCTAAAGACGCGCTCGTTTCCCACTTACCGGGTGTTCTTATGAAGAAATAATCAACTTTCTTGCGGCTGGGATAACATTTCAAAGTTTAATTGAATTTCAAGCATCAGAAACGCCTCACTGTTGAATGATATTTCTATTTTACTGATATAAACCTTTATTTGTTGGGTTTTCTTTCATCAATCCAATCTACAAGAGGAGCGATCGCTTAGGGACTTCCAAGAAATAAATTATCCTGATTAACGAACCACAGAGGCGCAGAGGACACAGAGGAATAAGGGTTTGAGAGATTTTTGCGTTAGGTGGTTGAGTATTTTTTTATTTGGAAGTCCCTTACGGCAGTGCGCTATTTTGTAGGATCTGTTGTAGAATAAATACCGATAAGGAAGGTGCGTTACATTTCATTAACGCACCCTACAAGAATAGCAGCACTTTTAGAGTTTGTTTGAAAACTTTTTCGTGTGGGATCTGACACCCGCAGATCCCCCTAAATCCCTCTTGAAAAGGGGGACTTTGAGGAATTTAGCCCCCCTTTGTAAGGGGGGTTGGGGGGATCTCGATTAATTCTGATACTTTTCAAACATCCTCTAAGCAAGAGATCAAACTGTGACATTGCAAAGTATATAAAGAACAGCAACCTTGTATGTCAATCATTAATATTACGGAATATTAAAGTAGTTGTACAACACCCTTATAGATAGAGTTGAATATTACTTGGTCATTAACAATGATGAAGCCAGAAAAAACATGAGAAGATTTATTGCATCCTTAATCGCTACTTGTTTGATTGCTATACTATCCCTAACTAGCTTTTCTAGTAATGCTTGGGCTTATAATCAAACTCAACTTGACCTTCTCAAAAGTGGTGTTGAACAATGGAATAATTGGAATTTACACGGTGGGAGAGGAAGCCAAGATATTGATTTAACTGGAGCAGATTTGAGTGGTTTAAACCTAACTGATGCTTTTTTACGCTTCTCAGACCTAAGTGGAGCAAATTTAGCTGGTACTAACCTACATGATGCCGATCTCATTAGTGTTAAATTAAATAATGCTAATTTGACTGGAGCAGACTTGACCAAGGCATCTTTTTCCGATACAGACTTCGGTGGAGCAAACCTAACTGGGGCAAATCTAAGTGGATACCACTATGTAGGTGATTTTATCAATTTTCAAGGCGCAAACTTGACTGATGCTAACTTGGATAGTGAGGATCTGAAAGGATGTGATTCAAGTATATATACATCTGACAGATATGACGGATATGGCAGCTTCGACAAATACAGATGCGAAACCCGTTACCGAGGGGAGAAAAAAGGAGTTAGTTTCTATCAAGCAATTTACAATGAAAATACTCAATTTCCCTCTTCAGTAAATCCAGAACTTGCTGTTGCCAAAGAACCAAAAAATCCAAAGCGTGATAGCCGTTACAAGCGCTAAGTAATTGGACAAAAATATTTACAGTCATTGCGAGCGAAGGGAAGCAATCACAACCCTTGCGATTGCTTCATTTCACTTCGTTCCATATGGCTAACGCCACGCTGCGCTAACGCAATGACATTGTGTAATTAATTCTGTCTCACTACTTATGATCCAGAATGCTATGCCAATTAGAATTTGCATATTAACAGGAAAACCCGAATATTTGGTATAATTTTCCAGAGTTTGAAGATTACAATTAAAAAATCCCTAACTTTTCCAGTAAGTTAGGGATTTTATTGTTTGTAAGGCTAATTTGGGAGGGTTCTGGAAAATGCAGATTTAATTTCTACCAGATGTCTAATTTGCAAAATATTATGACAACAGCTTACCCCTTCGGTGGATTTGGTGGACACCAAAACAGGTTTTTACTGGACACTCCCAACGATTCTAAAATCCCTTTCATCACATCTGTACAATACATCCAATGTCCTAAATCGTCATACATTCGATCAGGATTAAACTCGAAATTGTAATGCAATACATTAGACAAATTTGAAAACTCATCAGCAGATTGGGGAGAAATAATCAACAGTTGAAAAGGTTTACCCTGAGATTGTTTTTCCAACTTATTCAACAGATCAATTACTCCACCTCGGTCAGCGATTCCTGTGCGAATAAACAGCACCTCGTCACAATGATCGAGGGCATACCAAAACCTTTCCGAACGTGCCGTATACCGCACTCGCATCCGTTCATGGATGGGAGACATATCGTTAACAGGGTCTTCCGTATCCTCAACTTCATGGGCAAAGGATAGACCGCCCCATTTGCTATGATAAATTCTGTGTTCCTCGGAATTGTAATGCAGCAAATGAGGATTCCACATATCATAAAAACGGTTTTCGATGATATCTGCAATATCTGCTATCTTGGTCGTGCGGGTCAAATCAAAGGGAAAAGCTGGACCATCGTACTCCATCTTATACAACATCATGCGGACGGCACAGCGATCGCCCAACGGCAAAATAGCCACACGGCTAATATCCGATAATTTGCATTTGTATTCCAAAAATACTGCTGATTTCGGTGGCGCTTTCACCCGACTTTCTAACCCATGCTTACCAATCATCATGGTGCGAAAAGGTGCATCGGGTTGAAGGGGATCTTCATATACACCCGATGGTATAGCTTTTAATGCTTTGCGGATCTCCGTCCACATCGGCTGGATATTGTACTCATTATCTGATTCGTTGATAATCCAGATGTGATGTTCATCTTTTTGTAAAATCCCCAGATGCCCATCATAGAATAAAACCTGGGAGTTATTCGGTGCAAAAAGATTGAAAGCCGCACTATATTCCAAGTCAGCGCCAGGGGGAATATTTAGGGTTGTGGAGATAGTTCCATTCTCTTGCACAGCAAAGAAGGGGAGTATTCCTGGTTCGGTATTTTTGGCAATGTAAATACCGGGGATTAATCCTGCCTTATTTTGTAGAACAGTTTGTAATTCTTGCCAATAAGCAGCAATGGTATAACTATATTTTGATGGATTTTTAATCCGCAAACTCTTGTCTTCGATAGATGCACAGATATAGAAACCTGCGTTATCAAGATAGATGGGAACTTCGTTCGGTTGCCAGAAGCGTTGTTTTTCTTTTGCTAATTCGTCTTTTTCAATTTGGAAGAAGCGCAGGTCTATGGCCTCATACATCAGGTTGTGACCGATGGTGTTAGGGTGAGATGGGTCAAAGGATATTCCCTCTTGCCAGCGTCCCTGACCATTATCTAATGGTGCTAACCAATCCAAAACCGGCACACCCCAATTCAACATTCGGTTGTGTGTATCTTTCAACAACCAATGATGTTCAGGGGAAAAATCGCCATTGGGATAGACCCCTCCTAAAATTGGACGTGCGCCCAGTTTCCGGGTCATTTTTACCAACTGCTGCAAGCCACTTTCAAAACGTCGCTGTACTGCGCGGCGTTCGTGAGGAGGGCAATAAGCTAACCCTTCGTTACCCAAAGATAAGGCAATAATTACTATATCCGGTTGTTCTGGGGTGACAACTGAGGCGAATCGAGCGATCGTTCTGCTGACATTTGCGCCCGATTCTGATAAATTAATTACTTGATGTCCATATTTTTGCTGCAAATCCTCTGCCAACAACCAAGCCCAACCTCTCAATAACCAAGCTTTATAGCCCAAGGACACAGAACTGCCAATCACGACAATTTTCAGACCGTCTGACTCTTTTGCAATGGGTTTATTGTCAGTAACATCCCGAAAATATCCAAAGGGATAGGGCTGTAAATAACCATAAGCACCATCATCCACAACAATAGTCCGGGATTGTTCTTCACTGTTAATTGGTAGCCAACGGTTTGCACCTATAGCTTCCCATTGTCCCCGTCCTTTGGCATCAATGCGTACATACTTGTATTCAACTCTTTGGCAATTATCAGACGATTGGATGTCAATTTCTTGATCTGTCCACCATAAAGGATAGCAATCGCCACTTGTCCGAAGATGAACACATTTGGTAATATCCCACAATCCCAATTCGGGAGTAGAACCGACGATACCAATGGATTCACCAGTTTGTGTGGAAGCACTAACCTGGAATTGATACATATGTTTCTGCTGGTTTAGGTGTACAATGCTATGCGTAAAGGCGGAATCCTGGCAAATACCTTGACAGACTATCACATAGAATACCTAGTGAGGATAAAAAATATGTGCATTTGTACCAAATTTTTTTACAGCGATTTTCGGGTAAATGAACCACATTTTTTTGTCTCACGCAGAGGCGCAAAGACGCAAAGAGGAATCAAGAGTGTGGTCTAAATACATGAAAACTACGATAATCTAAAATCTAAAATTGCCAACAGATGACCAAGGTTTTCCAAGCCTGTGGCAAAATTTAGTAAAGTTGTAATAAAATTAATATTCCCAGCATGACCGTAACTATTCCTAATCTCCCCAGTCTTTACGAAGCCTTCTCCACAGAAGCCAAATGGCAAAAATTCTGGGAAGACAACCAAGTTTACAAAGCTGACCCCAACCACAAAGGCGAACCCTACTGCATCGTTATCCCTCCACCTAACGTAACTGGCAGTTTGCACATGGGTCACGCCTTTGAAGGGGCTATCATTGACACCCTGGTACGTTACCACCGCATGAAGGGACGGAACACCCTATGGCTACCGGGAACTGACCATGCCAGCATTGCTGTACAAACGATTTTAGAAAAGCAACTCAAAGCCGAGGGCAAAACTCGCCATGATTTAGGGCGAGAAAAGTTCCTAGAACGGGCTTGGCAATGGAAGGCGGAATCTGGTGGGACAATTATTAATCAGTTAAAACGGTTAGGCGTGTCCGTAGACTGGACGCGGGAACGCTTTACTTTAGATGAAGGTTTATCAAAAGCTGTTTTAGAAGCATTTATTCGCCTTCATGAAGAGGGATTAATTCATCGTAGTAACTATTTAGTCAATTGGTGTCCCGCTTCTGGTTCGGCGGTGTCTGATTTGGAAGTAGAACCCAAGGAGGTAAATGGGAATCTGTGGTATTTCCGTTATCCTCTCAGCGACGGTTCTGGCTTTCTGGAAGTGGCGACAACTCGCCCCGAAACTATGTTAGGTGATACAGGTGTGGCGGTTAATCCCCATGACGACAGATATAAACACCTGATTGGGAAAACCGTAACTTTACCAATTATGAACCGGGAAATCCCGATTATTGGTGATGAATTGGTGGACGCGACCTTTGGAACAGGTTGCGTGAAGGTGACTCCAGCCCATGACCCCAATGATTTTGAAATGGGTAAACGCCATGATTTGCCCTTCATTAATATTATGAATAAGGACGGCACACTCAATGAAAATGCCGGTGATTTTCAAGGTCAAGACCGCTTTGTGGCGCGGAAAAATTTGGTAGCCCGTTTAGATGCTGAAAGTGTTTTAGTCAAAGTTGAGGAATATAAACATACAGTACCTTATAGCGATCGCGGAAAAGTCCCTGTTGAACCTCTGCTTTCTACCCAATGGTTTGTCAAAATCCGCCCCCTGGCTGATAAAACTTTAGATTTCCTTGATAACCAAGATTCCCCCGAAATTGTCCCCCAACGTTGGCATAAAGTTTATCGTGATTGGTTAGTAAATCTGCGTGATTGGTGTATTTCTCGCCAGTTGTGGTGGGGGCATCAAATCCCCGCTTGGTATGCTGTCAGCGAAACTCAAGGAGAAATTACCGACTCTACCCCTTATTTTGTCGCCCGCAATGAAGCAGAAGCGCTACAAAAAGCCAAATTGCAATTTGGGGAAGATGTGAAATTAGTTCAAGACCCCGATGTTTTAGATACTTGGTTTTCTTCGGGACTGTGGCCATTTTCTACTTTAGGTTGGCCGGAAGAAACCGAAGATTTAGCGGCATATTACCCCACAGCAACCCTAGTTACTGGTTTTGATATTATCTTTTTCTGGGTAGCTAGAATGACGATGATGGGAACACATTTTACCGGAAAAATGCCGTTTAAAACTGTGTACATTCATGGTTTGGTCAGGGATGAAAATAATAAGAAAATGTCCAAATCAGCAAATAATGGTATTGATCCTTTGTTGTTGATTGCCAAATATGGAACTGATGCTTTACGCTATACCTTAATTAAGGAAGTTGCGGGCGCAGGTCAAGATATTCGTTTAGAATATGACCGCAAAAAAGATGAATCTATCTCTGTCGAAGCTTCTCGCAATTTTGCCAATAAGTTGTGGAATGCTGCCCGATTTGTCATGATGAATTTGGATGGACAAACCCCAGCCCAATTAGGTCAACCAATTCCCACAGAATTAAGTGATAAGTGGATTGTTTCCCGGTTCAACCAAGTTGTTAAACAAACTAATCATGACATTGATAATTATGGTTTAGGTGAAGCAGCAAAGGGACTTTATGAATTTATTTGGGGTGATTTCTGTGATTGGTATATTGAATTAGTTAAATCTAGATTACAGAAAGATGCAGAACCCGCATCTCGCAAAGTAGCCCAACAAATCATTGCTTACATTCTCGAAGGGATTTTAAAATTACTCCATCCCTTTATGCCTCATATTACTGAAGAAATTTGGCAAACTCTCACCCAACAACCTGCCGAAAATCCTCAACTTTTACCCTTGCAATCCTATCCTGAAGCCGATGAAAATTTCATTGATTCAGCTTTAGAGACACAGTTTGATTTATTAATTGGCACAATTCGCACAATTCGTAATTTGCGGGCAGAAGCAGATATTAAACCAGGGGTAAAAATTACTGCCAATTTACAAACTGAAAGCGAAAGTGAAAGATTTATTCTCACTGCTGGACAGGCTTATATTCAAGATTTAGCCAAGGTAGAAAATTTAACAATTGTTGATACTAATCCTGTTGTTGTTCCCCAAGAGATTGTCACAGTCGAAAATAATAAATATTGGGGTGGAATCAATATCATCGGTTTAACAATTGTCGCCATTATCAGCTTAAAAGTAGCTATATTTGTGGGAAATACTGCCTTAGATATTCCCATATTTGGAACTGGCTTTGAAATAGTTGGTTTGGGTTATGTAGTTTGGTTTGCTTTCCGCTATTTACTCAATGCCCAAGCAAGAGAAGAGTTATCTGCAAAATACTTTCCACCCAGTGAAACACCAACTGCACCAGAATTACCACCAACTGCACCCCCGGAAAAAGAAAATTCCATTGCTGGTGTTGTCGGGACTGTACAGGTAGTTATTCCTTTAAAAGGAGTTGTAGATATTGAAGTTGTGCGTGCAAAACTGGAGAAAAGCTTACAAAAAGCCGAAGCAGAAGCCCAATCTTTAAGTGCAAGATTAAGCAATTCTAAGTTTGTGGATAAAGCCCCCGCAGATGTAGTACAGACTGCAAGAGAGACTTTAGCAGAAGCACAAAAACAAGCAGAAATTTTACGTATACGGTTGGAAACATTATCCTAGATATCGCTTCCTGAGTTTGGTATAAGTATAATGGGTAATTGGTGATTGGAAAGATTCGCTATTACCCATTACCCATTACCTATTCCTTAGCAATTATGTTATATCTTGCCCAAATACATAAAAATGATTTTTTAGATCAGTATCAATTACGTTTAAGTAGGTTAGCATTGAAAATCGTCGTTATGGCAAGGCAAGAGGCAAGAGGCAAGAGGCAAGAGTGAAGAGGGTTTGGGCGATTTTACTTTTCGTTACATATTTCGGTTTTTTTCCGTTCACCTACTTATTAGCACGTCAAGAATCAAAAAACTTTTGGCTGACAATTTCGGAAGAAATGTTAATTCTCTTAGGAAAGGGAAACACTAAAATTAATAAATTATTAGTATTAGTTGAACTATCTCCTCAAGGTGAAATTGAAACAATTAAAGATGCCACTGACTGGGTAATTAATTTAGTGCAAACCTATCTTTCTACAGGAGTTACTTCTGAATTTCTCAAACAAGAAGCGGTAAAAATGGAGAATTGGCAGCAAAGTTTAACTTTACAAAATCAAGATTTAGCCCGTCGTAGTTTAGAATTAGAAGCCCGTCGTGAACAAATTGGAGCTTTAAAAGAAAGTCTCAACCGTTAAGGAAATAATCGTAAACAAACTGAAGCATAAATAGGGCTTGCTGATAGCGTAGCGTGCCATTTCTCGTTCCCAGTCTCCGACTGGGAATGCCATCATAGAGGCTCTGCCTCAACCTCCATACCAATATCAATCAAAGAAATACAATGGGACGCAGCCGCTATCATGTGTTTTGTGAAGCTTGATCACCTGTATAAATCGTTCCCAGTCTCTGACTGGGAATGTTATTTTAGAGGCTCTGCCTTATCTGTCTTAATATAATGCTAAAATAAAACCACAACTTCTGAATTATTGCTACATTTTAGAAATAGAAATTCTATCTTTAGGATTGTTAAGAATGTATCAAACAGATCCGCCACTTTCCCCTAAAGAAACATTACCGACAATGTATGATCTTCCTAGCGAAGACCCGGAGGAACCTGGTTTGCCAGATCAATTTCATTTATTCCAACCACAATTATTAGCAGAAACATTCCGTCCCCCTGACTATCCTAGCGACCAAATATTTACAGGAAGTGATCTGAATCTTTACTATGATTTGCGTCATCCTTCATGGTATAAACGCCCTGATTGGTTTGCAGTGTTAGGTGTTCCCTCTCTTTATGACAAAAGAGATTTGCGGTTAAGTTATGTGGTTTGGCAAGAAGCGGTTAATCCTCATATTATTGTTGAATTACTCTCACCAGGAACAGAGAAAGAAGACTTAGGGACAATATTAAGAGATGTAGAAAAACCTCCTGGTAAATGGGAAGTTTACGAACAAATTTTAAGAGTACCCTATTACGCCATCTTTGATCGTTATAAATCTGAATTTAGAATGTTTCAGTTAACAGGCGCTCGTTATGCTGAAGTAAAATTATCAGATTTTCGGTTTTGGATTCCCGAAATAGAATTAGGTTTAGGAGTGTGGCAAGGAAGTTATAAAAACGTCGAAATGCCTTGGTTACGTTGGTACGACAAAGACGGTAATTGGATATTAACCAGCACAGAGGAGGAAAGACAGAAAGCTGAACAAGAAAGACAGAAAGCTGAACAGGAAAGACAAAAAGCTGAACAAGAAAGACAAAAGTTAGAACAAGAAAGGCAAAAAACCGAAAGATTAATTGCCCAACTTCGTGCGCTTGGTGTTGAACCAGATTTAGATTGACACTCTCCGGTCTAAAGACGCGGAGATTCTATAGAGAGTTTCAGTCTATATCCCTCAGTTATCCCAGTTTCAGGCAGGGTTCCTTAAATATTTGGGTTCTTGCCCTGATTTCGTTTGCCCTGGCGGGCGAAATCATATCTGACAAGCGTAACTTTCCGAGAGTCCCTCGGTAGCTTTTTATGTCTTTAGTGAAAATTTAATTGTATCACGAATATGGATGAAAATTTGAAATAATTTCAAATTTTCAAATTAACGTCAATGCAGGATAAAGGAAAGCCTCTAGCCTTCATCCCTTGTCTAAAGCCCAAATGTGGCTGACTCAGGAAGCCACATTTTCAAGGGTTTTCGGCGTTCTTCCTTATAAACAAAATCTCTCGTTCCCAGTCTCCGACTGGGAATGCCATATAGAGGCTCTGCCTCAAAGCAGTTAATTATTTTGATTTTGCTTAGATAAATCCGTCGGTGGTCTGTCATTACTCCAAGCCCACCAGACATAACTGCATTGACAATGATAGAATTCTTGCCACTTCCGACGACGATCTGGGGTACTTACAGGAGACCTTCTATTTAACCACACATTAACAGCATCTCGACTACCAGCATGGCATTTGGGACAATGAAACTGGTAGGCGTGTACGGCTTGATTAGTCCATTCTGGCGGATTGGGATCAAAAGCGTCCATATAAATATAAAGTGGAATAGAGTGTAATCTTAGTAGTCATTGAATATACATAATTATGACTAATAATGGGTGTTATGGAACCAAATATTGAAATTCGTCGGTTGTTGGATGTAATGCCCGCTTCTGGGCGAATGATGACTAAAATCGTCAGTAAACCAGAACAAAAACAGGTAATAGATGCGGCTTTTCCTTTGCCTTTAAGTCAAGCAAGACCAATATATATTAATTTCGACTTATGGAGACGGTTGACAAAACCCCAACGAGATTTACTCCTATTACAGAAGGTAAGCTGGTTAATAGGGGTGAAATGGCTGCAACCTAATGTTTATCAAGGTGTGGTGTTAGCAGGGCTTGTAGGGGGAATACTCGAAGCAGTCCAGGCGGATGTGGTAGGTGTGGTAATAGCCGGGGGATTAAGTGCTGTAGCGGCTATCCGGATTTGGCGCACGAATAAATCCCAGGAGTCAGAATTAACTGCTGATACAGTCGCTATTAGAATCGCCCAAAGACGGGGTTATTCAGAAACTGAAGCCGCCCAACATTTGTTAACAGCTATTGAAGCCGTAGGAACAATAGAAGGGCGTTCTGGTTTAAATTTTAGTGAATTAATTCGTTGTCAAAACTTGAAAGTAATTGCTGGTTTATCACAAGTTGGTATCCCTAAAAATTATCAATAGATGTACATTCAAAGGGAACAGGGAACGTAGATACCAGGATACCCATTTACCCGTTAGAGGGTGTTTGAAAAGTCCCTCATGGTGTATCAAATATTTTTAGATCCCCCTAAATCCCCCTTAAAAAGGGGGACTTTGACTCTAGTTCCCCCCTTAACAAGGGGGGTTAGGGGGATCTGTAAGTGCCTAAAATCACAACCTAAAACTTTTCAAACATCCTCTTAGAAATCGAAGAATCATAGTACGAATTTCTGTTATTATGGTTGTGCTATTTTCTGTACGCCCCTAACGACTACAATTAAACTCACAGATAACAAAGTTATAAATTAGCAATGCAAAGCAATTCTTCTTTGGAAAGGCAGCCACAACTTACAGAGGAAGCGAAATCATTTCCCCTCTCCTACGGTCAACAAGCGATGTGGTTTCTTGACCAGATAGCACCCCAAAGCATCGCATACAATATCTATACAACAGTGCAGATAAGCTCAGAGTTAGATTTGGAAGCATGGCACAGAGCTTGGCTGCAAATTGTAGAACGTCATCCCATCCTGCGAACTACCTATACACAGCATGAAGATCAACCTATTCAAGTAATTCACCCATACCAAGAGATAGATATTAAAATAACAGATGCTTCTGCTTGGAATTTAGACTACTTGAAAAAACAAATTCTGACAGAAACCGAGCGTCCCTACAACTTGGAAACAGGTCCAGTATTGCGGGTACATCTATTTACAAGATCATCAGAAGAACATATCCAATTACTGGCCATGCACCACATTGCTGGAGATATGTGGTCTTTTGACATATTATTAAATGAACTGCAAATTCTGTATGCTACAGAAGTAAAAACATCGTCTCAAGCTGACTTACAAATTATTGAAAATTCAGATATTTATAATTCTCAAACAGATAATAGTCTCTCTCTTCCAAAGCTATCATACACAGATTATGTAAGTTGGCAGACCGAGATGTTGTCAAGTTCTCAAGGTGAACAAATTTCAGCATACTGGCATAAACAATTAATAGGTGAGTTGCCAGTCTTAGACTTGCCCGTAGATAAACTTAGACCAAATGTGCAAACCTACTCTGGTAGCACACACATCATCAAGTTAGATGAAGAATTGCTTTCCAGGCTGAGAAAGTTGTCAGAATTAGAAAAAACAAGCCTGTATAGAATTTTCCTGGCTGCATTTTTTATTCTATTTTACCGCTTATCAGGACAAGAAGACATCCTAGTAGGTTGTCCGGTTGCGGGTCGGTCAGGTAACAAGGAGTTTGAAAGTATTGTTGGCTATTTTACAGACCCCGTAGTATTACGTGCAAATCTAGGGGAAAATCCCACCTTCAGAGATTTTCTTGCTCAAATACGTCGCACAGTTTCTGAGGGTAAGAAACATGAAGATTATCCCTTTCCCCTATTAGTAAAACAGCTTATTCCTGAAAGAGATTCTAGTCGTTCTCCTCTGTTTCAAGTTTCTTTAACTTGGCAAGAGCATCGCTGGTATGATAATAGCCAAAAATCATCTTTAGTGATGTCGCCATTCTTAATAGAAGGACATCAACGAGGATCAGCATTTGATATAGATTTGGCGATTATTAAACTTAACGGGTGACAAGGCGGTTGAAGATGAGATGTGGCAATAATTTGAGAAAATAAGGGAGTAAAAAAATAGGGACAAAGAAGCCCCCGAAGCAAAAAATGTTACCACAATCATATCAAACAATTTTCCGAAAGCATTTGAGTGAACAGCAGTATTTGACACTAGAGATATTGTTGTTATTAATACAGGCTCATCGCCAAGTAAAACTGTCAAAATTGGCCAGCTTGTTTCCCCAACCAATTAAATATGAAAGCAGGAAACGTAATCTACAAAGATTTTTAGGAATAGGTAAACTCTGCGTAAAATTATTATGGTTTCCATTGATAAAATATTGGATTAGACAATCGTTAACACCAAAACAACTGAATCGAGAACAGCGCCGTTATTTTCATAAAAAACAGTATCAAAAATATGGTTATTGGATGGTAGCACTGGATAGAACACAGTGGAAGGGGCGAAATATATTTATGGTGACATTGGTATGGGGTACTCATGCCCTACCACTATATTGGGAAACATTAAATCATGTCGGAAATAGTAATTTACAAACACAGAAAAGATTAATAAAGACAGCAATAAAGTTGTTAAAAAAATGTCGAATTGTGGTGTTAGCAGACAGAGAATTTCATAGTCCAAAACTGGCTAAATGGCTTGATGAGCAAGGAGTTTACTTCGCTTTACGCCAGAAGAAAAACCTTTATTTTCAAGAAAAACCTGAACAAGAATATCAAGTTCTTAAAAATCAAGGATTTAAGCCAGGAATGTCGAGATTTTATGAAAAAGTTAAATGTGGTAAAGGGGATGAATTAGGCCTTAACGGGTGACAAGGCTGTTGAAGATGAGATGTAGCAATAATTTGAGAAATTTGTTGTCCCCAACGTCCCCACCCACAAGCAGCCATTTCACTACATATTTACCACTACCGTGTTTTTTCTTACTTAAGGTTCTTCCGTACCTGTTATGCCAAACATGAGTTTATTTACCCCACAACCCATATAAATAAAGGGTTTTATTGTTCTTGATACCAAATTTGTCAAAATAACCAATGAATTAAAGTAAAATCCTTATATAACAAGAATTTTGGGATTTAAAAAAAATAATTTAGCATAACAAGTACCGAAGAGCCTTACTTAATGGCTGAATTGAGGTCAATAATAGTTGCTATATGCGCCCGTTTTCAACATCTTCCCCTACTCCCAACTTTTCCACCATTATTTGTTCACGAGTTTCTCCAAAAGCTAAAGTCAACAGGGGATTTGCTTCTAAAGCCGGGAGAGTAGCACTAATATTATCAAGATCATTTCTAAATGTACTGGGCAACTTTACCACAAACATCATCGTTCTTATTGCATAGAACAAAGATAGACTCAACCACAAGATATGGTTACTGGAGAACTTAACGGCAGCAAAATTCACAGGTGCAAATCCGATAAAAAGAGCGACTAAGCTAACATTACGGAGGGTATGTCCTTGTGCTAAACCTAAGAAGTATCCTTCCAGTGTAAAATCTATAGAACTAAGTACCAAGGCCAGTACCAACCAGGGAACAAAAGTATCTATCTTAGAGATGATTTCGGTGTGGTTAGTGAATAATCTAAAAACACTATCGGGAAATAATATACATATTCCACCGAAAAATATTCCTACAATCAGAGCAGTTAAGACAGAAAAACTAACTAGAGGTGCTAACTGGTGTGAATCTCCTTTTCCTTTAAAGTTTCCGACCAAACTTTCTGTACCGAATCCGATTCCTTCAATAAAATATGTATTAAAGCTGATTATCTGCCACAACAAAGAATTCTGTGCGTAAACTAGCATTCCCATCTGTACTCCTTGATAACTAAATGTTAAGGAGATAAACAGAAGAACTAAATTGCTAATAAAGATGTTGCCATTGAGAGTTAAGTTAGATTTTATAGCTGAGATGTCCCATATTTTAAACGCTATAGATATCACTTCCAACCACTGGAATTCTCTACAAAAAAATATCAATCCTACCAACAACAATATATATTGGCTGGCAGCAGAAGAAACTCCTGCTCCCATACTTTCCCACCCTAAGTTGATAATAAACAGATAGTCAAGTCCAATTTTCACACCATTACCAACTACTGATAACAGCACAACTAAGCCATTTTTTTCTCGCCCTAGAAACCAACCTATCAGAACAAAATTGAGCAAAACCGCAGGCGCTCCCCAAATTTGGGTGTTGAAATAGGCAAGACCTGAAGATTTGATTTCTAGGGGGACATTGAGGATGGTAAACCCAAGCTCTCCCAAAGGGTATTGTAAAAGTATGAGGGCAATACCCAGCACCAAAGCTATTAAACCATTACGCAATCCTATCAATAACATTTCTTCCCTGTCATCTCGTCCAACCGCTTGCGCTGTGACTCCAGTAGTCCCCATTCGTAAAAAGAGTAAAACGAAGTAGAGAAAGTTGAGCAAGTTGCCAGCAAGGATGACTCCGGCGAAGTTGTTGATTTCTTCAAGATGACCCAAAAATATGACACTGACTAAATTAGCTACCGGGATCATAATATTCGATAGGACGTTGGCTAGAGCTAATTGGAAATAGCGAGGTATGAAATCATACTTGTTTTTGAGTGTCGGGTTCATTTTTTAAGTAAGTAGTAGTCTGTCAAAGATATTTTAACGGGTAATGGTTCTATTCCTCCTCTGCTCCCTCTACTTGTCTTCATCCTCTATACTCAAAACGGCTGGAAGCTGGACTTTTTTATCATACAAAGAACAAGTTCAAAGCCTCTCCCCGCAAGGGGGAGAGGTTTACCAGAGGGGTTTCATATTTGGTTAAACTATGAACCGTTTTCAGTATATCTCCCCTTAGAGGGTGTTTGAAAAGTTATGGTCAATGTATCAAATATTTTTTACCCCACCCTAACCCTCCCCTTTACAAGGGGAGGGAACTGGATTTTTATTGTTTCCCCTTTTACAAGGGGAAAGGGGGGTAGCAATGTGATGAAAATTACGGAATACCACTTTTCAAACATCCTCTAAGAGGGTGTTTGAAAAGTCTCAATCCATACTAAGTAGGTTGGTGTTGAAAATTGTCGTTATGGCAAGGCAATAGGCAATAGGCAATAGGCAAGAGTGAAGAGGGTTTGGGCGATTTTACGTTTCTTTAGAGGTTGTTTGAAAACTTTTTCGTGTGGGATCTGACACCCGCAGATCCCCCTAAGTCCCCCTTAAAAAGGGGGACTTTGAGGAATTTAGCCCCCCTTTGTAAGGGGGGTTGGGGGTATCTCGATTAATTCTGATACTTTTCAAACATCCTCTTACACAGTTTGGTTTTATTGTGTTCACCTACTTACTTTAAAAAATTAGATAAATGGTGATACTCTGGAATAGAATCCTACATATACATTTTTAAGAGTTATGAATTATAAATTATCACGAATGGCAGCGATTCAATCGCCAATTATTCCGGTGGTGGGAGAATTAATTAAAAACTCTCCTGGGACAATTTCTTTAGGACAAGGTGTGGTTCACTATCAACCACCAGATACCGCAATGGAATTATTACCAAAGTTCCTGGCTGAACCTAAAAATCATCTTTATCAACCCGTTATCGGGATTCCTGAATTATTAACAGTATTAGCAGCAAAGTTATCAATATTTAATAGTCTTGATATCAATGAAGAAAATGCTATTGTGGTGACAGCAGGTAGCAATATGGGGTTTATAAATGCTATTTTAGCAATTACTTCTCCTGGTGATGAAATTATTTTAAATACTCCCTACTATTTTAATCATGAAATGGCAATTAAAATGGCAGGTTGTCATCCGGTATTAGTTGCCACAGATACAAATTATCAATTAATTCCTAAAGCCATAGCCGCCGCAATTACAGATAAAACCCGTGCGGTAGTGACGATTTCTCCGAATAATCCTACAGGTGTTATTTATTCAGAAACAGCATTAAAACAAGTTAATGAAATTTGTCGAGAAAGGGGAATTTATCATATTAGTGATGAGGCTTATGAATATTTTACTTATGACGGTGTAAAACATATTTCACCGGGGGCATTTGCGGGCAGTCATCAATATACAATTTCTCTGTTTAGTTTGTCGAAAGCTTATGGTTTTGCTAGTTGGCGAATTGGTTATATGGTAATTCCTCAACATCTATTAATTGCTGTGAAAAAAGTCCAAGATACCATTTTAATTTGTCCACCTGTGGTTTCTCAATATGCAGCTTTGGGGGCTTTACAAGTAAAAGATGATTATTTAAAAGATAATATTGGGACTATTGCTAAAGTTCGAGAAATAGTAATTGATTCACTGCGATCGCTTCAGGATTTATGTACAATTACACCAGCTAATGGTGCATTTTACTTTTTCTTGAAAGTGCAGACAAAAATGAATGATTTGGAATTAGTGAAAAAACTGATTCAAGAACACAAAATAGCAGTGATTCCGGGAACAACCTTTGGGATGGAAGATGGTTGTTATTTGCGGGTTGCTTATGGTGCGTTACCAGCAGATACAGCTAAAGCAGGTATAGAAAGATTAGTCAAAGGTTTGCAAAGTATCGTATTATAGCCACATAACAAAAATTAATATTCGGATTTTCCCATGAGTCAAATAGTTTGGATAGCAAGACACGCTAACCGCCTTGATTTCGTATATCCCGATTGGTTTCTAACCGCCGAAAGACGGTATGATCCACCTTTATCAGATGATGGTATGATTCAGGCGCAGCAGTTAGCAAAGCGACTTAAAGGGGAAAAAATCGCCCATATTTTTGCTTCTCCATTTTTGCGAACTATCCAAACGGCAAATGCGATCGCTGAAGTTTTGGATTTATCTATTAAACTGGAAGTAGGTTTGAGTGAATGGCTTAATCCCGAATGGATGACTGAAGAACCGGAAAAACTCCCAACTTCAGCTTTAGTCAAATTATTTCCCAGAATTGATACCAGTTACACATCACGCATAGCCGCAAAATACCCGGAAACTCATCAACAGGTGCGGGAACGTTCGGCACAAACTGCCAGGTGTTTATCTACTGAATTCTCCCCCCATGATATCCTATTGGTGGCACATGGCGCGTCTGTCTTGGGTGCAGCAATGGGATTTGTAGGGGACATAGCCAAAAATGAAGTCAAAGCTTCTCTATGTTCTTTAGTAAAAGTTGTCCGCCAAGATTCAGAATGGTTGTTAGCACTAAAGGGTGATACGTCCCATTTGACGAAAGTTGAAGAATTGGTGAGATTTGTGTAAATATTTAATGAGGATTTTCTCTAAATCACAACTAACGCTGACTCAGCAAAAGTAACTTACTAACTGATAAATTTTATGACATTGCTACTGGCCGGAGACATAGGCGGAACAAAAACTATTTTGCGTTTAGTGGAATTTTCAGAAACACTGGGATTAAAAACTCTGCACGAAGAGAGTTTTCGCAGTGGAGATTTTCCTGATTTAGTCCCCATCGTCCAAAGGTTTTTGACTACAGCTAACTCTAGCACACCAGAAAAGGCTTGTTTTGCGATCGCAGGACCAGTAGTGGAAAACACCGCCAAGTTGACCAATTTAGCCTGGTTTCTCGATACAAATCGTTTAACTCAAGAATTGGGTATTCTATCAATTTCCCTGATTAATGACTTTGCGGCTGTTGGTTACGGCATTTTTGGATTAACAAAACAGGATTTACTAACTTTACAAGTTGGTAAATACCAACCAGCAGCACCAATGGCTGTAATCGGTGCAGGAACTGGGTTAGGACAAGGATTTTTGATTAAACAAGACCATCAATATCAAGTCTTTCCTTCCGAGGGTGGACACGCAGATTTTGCACCACGCAATGAACTAGAGTTTCAACTGTTGAAATATCTAGTAGATAAACATGATATTCCACGAGTCTCCGTAGAAAGAGTAGTTTCCGGGTTAGGAATTACCTCCATTTACCAATTTTTACGAGATAGAAAAATAGCCACCGAATCACCAGAAATTGCCCAAGCAGTCAGAACATGGGAACAAGAAGCACAGACAACCGAAAAAACCGTTGATCCAGGGGCCCTTATTGGCGCTGCTGCACTGCAAAAAAGCGATCGCCTTTCCGAACAAACCATGCAATTATTTATAAAAGCCTACGGTGCAGAAGCCGGCAATCTAGCCTTAAAACTCCTCCCCTATGGCGGATTATACATTGCCGGTGGTATCGCCCCCAAAATCCTCCCCTTAATGGAAAATGGTAGTTTCCTCTTGAATTTTATCCAAAAAGGCAGAATGCGTTCTCTTCTCGAAGAAATCCCCGTGCATATAATTCTTAATCAACAAGTGGGATTAATTGGTGCAGCTTTGTCTGCCTCTAGGTTATAACTAGTAGTCTGTCAACCCAAAAATGACGGGTGAAGGCAAGCAGGGGGAGAAGAGAGGCACCAGGGGTAGGGGAGGGAAGAACAGAAGTTTTTTCCGATCATTACCCGTCAAAATAAATTTGACGAACTACTAGCAACGTCAGGAGTCAGAAAGTTTGTTGACACTCTCCGGTCTAAAGACGCGGAGATTCTATAGAGAGTTTCAGTCTATATCCCTCAGTTATCCCAGTTTCAGGCACTGCCTTAAATATTTGGGTTCTTGCCCTGATTTCGTTGGCCCTGGCGGGCGAAATCATATCTGACAAGCGTAACTTTCCGAGAGTCCCTCGGTAGCTTTTTATGTCTTTAGTGACAATATAGTTGTATCACGAATATGGATTAAAATCAATGCAGGATTTATCCTGCCTCTAGTACAAAACGGCGTAAATAAACCAACCATTCTAAATCCTCCAAAAGCCTATACTGTCTTCATTTTGACTTTTGACTTTTGACTTTTGACTTCCGCCTTGCGGTAATCCCTTGTCTAAAGCCCAAATGTGGCTTCCTGAGTCACCCACATTTTCAAGGGTTTTCGGCGTTCTTCCTTATAAATCGGTAAATTATTGATTAAATAGTAATTGCTGAACAGTGATGGCTGAATGCTTATTTCTTAATAACAGTGAAATCTGCATCTACAAATTTTATAAATTATGAATAGCAAAATTTTACTATCTTTGATTGCTGCCACCTTTTTATCTAGCAATTACGCCGTCGCCGAAGTCCATTTATCCAAACCCAAAGTTGCCGAAAAAAAACCTATTGTTCCCGCAGTAATACAGCCCAAATGGCGAACATTTACATCCCCTGATGGATATTTCACCGTATTAATGCCAGGAATGCCCAAGCGAAAAACCCAAATCCAAAAAACCTACATGGGAAAAATAAAATTAGAAATATTTTTAATCCAACCACCGCAACAAGAAGCTGCATATATAGTCACATACAATGAATTTCCTGATAGCTATGTCCAGATGACTAACCCCCAAACAATCATGGATCAAGCCCAATATGTAGAACTAACAACCACCAAAAGTAGATTACTAAATCAGCGCAATATTCGCAGTTCTAACTTTCATCCCGGCAAAGAAATTGAATATGTTAATGCTATCGGTAAAATTACTAAAACCAGAATGTTTGTTGCTCATGGTAGATTATATAAAGTTATGGCTATCGTCTCCAAAAAACAGCATGAAACTTTAAATAAAACTATTACAGGCTATTTAAATTCCTTCAGCTTAGTTGTTAAACCTTAATTGAGAATGAGTAATATCGGTGAAATATTCAGGAGTCCGAAAAAATGATCATCACTGAAATGCCAACGCAATTACTAACTAACACTTGGATAACAGCAACTTGGGATGAATATATTCAGGTTATTGAAAATTATCCTGATCAAAAAGCCAAAGGCTATTATCACAATGGAAAAATGAGGATAGAAATGCCACCAATCGGAAATGATCATGCCAGTGACCATAGTATGATTATTTTTGCTGTTAACCTATTTGCGACTATTAAAGGAATTAAATTTAATAGCAAAGATAATTGTACATACAGAAAAATCGGATTTCAAGAAGTCCAACCAGATGTTTCTTATTACATTGCTGAAAAAGCAAATGCTATTCCCTATGGAACTTCCATTGTTAATTTAGATATTTATCCCATACCAGATTTAGTAATTGAAGTTGCGAGTAGTTCCCTAGCTGATGATAAAGGGGAAAAACGCCTGATGTATGAAGATTTAGGTGTAGCCGAATACTGGGTACTTGATGTGCAGAATGTCCAAGTTATCCCTTTTATGATTGAAAATGGTGGCAGTAAAAGAATTAGTGAATCTCAAGTATTACCAGGGTTACAAATTTCTTTACTAAACGAAGCATTAAGAAAAACTCGACAAATGGATCATAGTCAAGTTTGTGCTTGGTTGTTAAGCCAATTTCAGCAATAAGCGACACGAGCAGTTCGACAAGCTCACTGACCACGGTTTTAACCGCAGTGGTATTTCATGCTAAAATGAGGTTGTGAGTAAGAAAACCAGATTGCTATATAATATTTATAGTCAGTAGGACGGACAGAAATAACAATGTCAGAAAAAACTTTCGATATTGCTTACTTATCAGATAATTTACTTGATTTATTATCAGATATCCAAAATCATGTGGAAATTACGCTAACTCGTCAGGGAGTTCCCTGGGCAAAAGTTTTGCCTCTGTCTCAAGCAGAACCTACAATTGAAAAAGCGGGTTTAAATCATAGTTCGATAGTGATGAGTAATGAAGGTACTTTAGAACCAAGGGTTGCAGGTTTTTGGCAAGGACAGGTTAAGATTTCTGATAATTTTGATGACACTTCAGAAGAAGTAATTGCTGCTTTTTATGGAGAAGAACAATGAGTTTTCTGCTAGATACTCATATTCTGTTATGGTTTTTAGAAAATGATTCTAAGTTGTCAAATCAGGTACGAGAAGTAATTATTAATCGTGAGAATTTAATTGTTGTTAGTGCTATTAGTGCTTGGGAAATTTCTATTAAACAGTCTTTAGGAAAGTTAATAGCTCAGGCTTTGGTAGAAGGGCTAACCATAATTACGGTAGATCAAAAGTTTAAATTTTATGATGTCCCGTTGTTAATAACTGAATCATAAATTAGTTGTGCAAAATAGATTATCTATATTCGACCTCTCCCATAATTGTTTCTGTGGTGTGATAAGCAGGTTTGCTTTTTATGTATTTTTGTTGTTAATCGGCTGGATTATTATATATACTCAAAACGGGTAGAAGCTGGGCTTTTTTATCATACAAAGAACAAGGTTCAAAGCCTCTCCAATTATAAAAGCTGCTCCTTTTCCCTCCCTTGTAGGGGAGGGTCAGGGAGGGGTGCGGGGAGAGGTTTACCAGAGGGGTTTCCTATTTGTGAGCAGAGTATTAATAATTTTGGTGATTATGGCAGGACATAGTAAATGGGCAAATATTAAACGTCAAAAAGCCGTAGTAGATGCAAAAAGGGGAAGTATATTTACCCAACTATCACGGGCAATAATTGTGGCTGCGAGAAACGGTGTACCAGATCCAGCAGGTAATTTTCAACTACGGACAGCCATTGATAAAGCCAAAGCAGCGGGGATTCCCAATGATAATATTGATAGAGCCGTTGCTAAAGGTGCAGGTACTTTCAGTGATCACAGCATCCTTGAAGAAATTCGCTACGAAGGTTACGGTCCCGGTGGTGTCGCCATTTTAATTGAAGCCCTCACAGATAACCGGAATCGAACTGCGGCAGATTTGCGCGTCTCTTTTAGCAAAAATGGCGGAAACTTGGGAGAAACAGGTTGTGTAAGTTGGATGTTTTCCCAAAAAGGAGTTTGTGTCGTCGAAGGTGTAATTGATGAAGACAAGCTTTTAGAAGCTTCCTTAGAAGGAAATGCCGAATCTTATGAAATCATGGCAGAGGAAACAGTTGAGGTATTTACAGAAATAGCAAATTTGGAGAAACTCAGCCAAACCTTAAAAGCAAAAGGTTTTAAAGTCACAGATATAGAATTGCGTTGGCTTCCTGGTAATCAAGTAGAAGTTACAGATGCAGATCAAGCTAAATCTCTCCTCAAATTAATTGATACTCTAGAAGGGTTAGATGATGTCCAAAGTGTGACAGCTAATTTTGAAATGGCAGATGGTTTAATGGAACTTAGTATAATCTAGCACTAAATCAATAAAAAGGCTTGGTAAATCGCCAAGCCCATATATACCAAGTGTTTACTATAGTCGCTTAATGTACCTGAATTAATGCTGAAATTCATCTATCTATGGTAGTGTATCAATAACCCCCTGTGGTTGCCCTAAATACCGGGGTAGGCACAAGGCCTACCCCTACATTAAATCTAAACTCAAGTTGACACTCTCAGCGGCTTTAGCCACTGAGCTTTACCCTTACCGGATATTCCTGTAAAATACATTTGTGACTATATCTGAGCAAATCTTACCACTGTATAAAAACCCAGAACGGTTAGAAAATCGGCTGGGAGAAATTCCCCCAGAACCGGGGGTTTATTTGTTGCGGGATGGCAGCGATCGCCTAATATATATAGGTAAATCTCGTAAATTGCGTTCTCGTGTCCGTTCCTATTTCCGCGACTCCACCAACAAGACGGAACGGATTAACACAATGGTTAAATTAGTGACAGAAATTGAATTCATTGTCACTGATACCGAAGCCGAAGCATTAGCCCTAGAAGCCAATTTAATTAAACAGCATCAGCCATATTTTAACGTCTTACTCAAAGATGATAAAAAATATCCTTATCTGTGCATTACTTGGTCAGATGAATATCCGCGCATTTTCATTACCCGCAAACGTCAATTAGGAAAAGCCAAAGATAAATATTACGGTCCTTATACAGATTCCGGTTTATTACGAGAAATTGTCCATTTGTGTAAAAAGATTTTTCCTTTACGACAAAGACCACAACCTTTATTTAAAGATCGTCCCTGTTTAAATTATGATATTGGTCGTTGTCCTGGTGTTTGTCAAAAATTAGTTTCCCCGGTTGAATATGCAAAAATTGTCCAAAAAGTAGCGATGGTTTTTCAAGGCAGAACTCAGGAACTAATTGATATTTTAACAGCACAAATGGAAACAGCCGCAGCAGAATTGAATTTTGAAACTGCGGCAAAAATTCGTGATCAAATTGGAGCATTAAAATCCCTCCATGCTGCTCAAAAAGTATCCTTACCTGATGATACAGTATCACGAGATGCGATCGCTTTAGCCGCCGATGATCAACACGCCTACATTCAATTATTCCAAATTCGCGCCGGTCAATTAGTGGGACGCTTGGCTTTTGTTGCTGACTCCCACCCTGAACCGGGAGCAATTTTACAACGAGTTTTAGAGGAACATTATCAAACAGCAGAAAGTGTAGAAATTCCCAGCGAAGTCTTAGTACAGCATGATTTACCAGATAGTGAAATTTTGTCCGCTATTCTAACAGAACGCAAAGGTAGAAAAGTGACAATTTTCAATCCTTTGCGACAAAGTAAGGCAGAATTAATAGAAATGGTCGAAAAAAATGCCCAATATGAATTACAAAGAATGCAAAAATTGGGTGATAGTAATTTGCAAGCAACCCAAGATTTAGCCGCTATTCTCGACTTACCAGATTTACCCAAACGCATTGAAGGATATGATATTTCTCATATTCAAGGAACTAATGCAGTAGGTTCTCAAGTCGTATTTATTGATGGTTTACCAGCCAAACAATATTACCGACATTATAAAATTAAAAATCCTGATATCACAATTGGTCATTCCGATGATTTTGCCAGTTTAGCAGAAGTTATTAAGAGAAGATTTCGTAAATATATTGAAGATCCGAAATTAGCAAGATTAGGTAATACTGACTGGCCTGATTTAATTATGATTGATGGTGGTAAAGGTCAACTATCTGCCGTTGTGGGGATTTTAACGGAAATGAATCTATTCGCAGATTTGCGGGTTCTCAGTTTAGCCAAAAAACGGGAAGAAATCTTTTTACCCCACTCATCAAAACCTTTAGAAACAGACTCAGAACAACCAGGAGTCCAGTTATTACGAAGATTGCGAGATGAAGCTCATAGATTTGCTGTCAGTTTTCATCGTCAACAAAGAAGTGATAAACTAAAGCGATCGCATTTAGAT
The DNA here is from genome assembly GCF_001277295.1 of Anabaena sp. WA102. Classification (NCBI taxonomy): domain Bacteria; kingdom Bacillati; phylum Cyanobacteriota; class Cyanophyceae; order Nostocales; family Nostocaceae; genus Anabaena; species Anabaena sp. WA102. The sequence continues at coordinate 3,260,416 of NZ_CP011456.1, forward strand.
GAAATTCCCGGTTTAGGACAAAATCGGCAAAAGTTGTTATTAGCGCATTTTCGCTCTCTTGATTATATTCGTCAAGCTACAACTACACAATTAACTGAAGTTCCCGGAATTGGTTCACGGTTAGCGCAAGATATTTATGATTATTTCCATCCTGTTTAAATATATTTTTTCAGAGATACGAACCACAGAGGACACAGAGGACACAGAGGTAAAACAATTTCTTAATCAATACCTTCTCCATTTTTTGTAGGTCGGGTTAAGCGACAGCGCAACCCGACGCATTTGTTGGGTTATGGCTATGGCTCCTACGTCGCCACGCAAGCTATCGCCACACTTCGTGAACGTACCTCAACCTAGAGGTATTGTTAATTGAATTGTATTGGTTCTTGACTTCTGCTGTATTATTAACCATAGTTGTAAATACCATAGTGTTACCAGATGAAAATCAGTCTCTGTATGATTGTAAAAAATGAAGAAACTAGCTTACCAAAATGTCTAGGAAGTGTTAATAATTTTGTTGATGAAATTGTAGTTCTTGATACGGGTTCAACTGACAAAACCCCACAAATTGCTCAACAATTTGGGGCTAAAGTGTATTATTTCCCCTGGAATAATAACTTTAGTTCGGCTCGAAATGAAGCTTTAAAATATGTGACAGGTGATTGGATTTTAGTTTTAGATGCTGATGAAACTTTGACAGATGAAATTATCCCCTTACTTAAAACAGTTATTAGCAAAGAAGAATATTTGGTAATTAATTTAGTACGTCAAGAAGTCGGTTCAACACAATCACCTTATTCTCTGGTTTCTCGACTATTTCGTTATCATCCTAATATATCTTTTGATCGCCCTTATCATGCTTTAATTGATGATAGTGTCACCGCAATTCTCACTCAAGAACCACATTGGCAAATTGGTTATTTACCAGGAGTAGCAATTCTCCATACAGGTTATCAAAAAGCTGTAATTAATGAACAGAATAAATATGCTAAAGCCGCAGCCGCAATGGAAGAGTTTTTTGCCAGTCACCCCAATGATGCTTATGTATGCAGTAAATTGGGAGCTTTGTATATGCAAATGGGGAAAATTGATGCGGGTATGGAGTTATTAAATCGAGGATTAAATCAATTAATTGGTAATCAGGTTAATGAAGAAAAAAAAACGTTAAGTAAATTTAAACATTCGCAGTCACAGAAATTTGCAGTTGATTTTGATGAAGATATAAATTACGATATTTTATATGAATTACATTACCATTTAGGAATTGCCTACACGAATTTACAAAATTTATCCCCAGCTATTTCTCATTATCAAGCTGCGGTGAAATTGCCTATCTATCCCCTTTTGAAATTAGGAGGATATAATAATTTAGGAAATTTACTCAAAAATGTAGGAGATTTACCAGCAGCAAAAATTGCTTATGAAACAGCCATAAAAATTGATCCTAATTTTGTAACAGGTTATTATAATTTAGGGATGGTATGCAAAGCAATGGGGTTATTTCGTGAAGCTATTGATGCCTATAATAACGCCATTAATTTGAATCCTGATTATGCAGAAGCTTATCAAAATTTAGGGGTTGTACTCTTGAAAATTGGCGATGTTCAAGGTAGTTTAGAAGCTTTTGAATATGCCATTTCTCTCCATGAATTAAACAACCCTGAAGAAGCAAAACGACTTTATCAAGGTTTAAAGGAAATGGGTTTGATTTGATTTTAGGTTACTTTTTTAACAAATAGAACCCGATCATTTCTTTCATAGATTTTATACCAAATTCTATCTTTATCATTAACTTGATATATTTCTTGGGTATTGATAATCTCTTGATTATCAATGTTTCTAAATTCATATTTACCAACTTTTTTAATTTCTTTATCTGGCTGAATTTCCAGATGATTAATTAACTTTGGATCATATTTTGCATAAAATAGATAATAGATATATGGCTGATTTATTTGATTATCAATGACTATTTTATTAAATCTATCCTGATTAATAATTACATAATTCATGAAATCCTTAATTCCATATTGGAACATTTCTCTAGTCAGGGTTTGTTGAGGATATCTATGAAAATAAACATAACTAAAACTAGGAATATTCATTATTCCTAGAAAGATCACAATCACAATCAACTTCTTTTTTAGTTGGATATCTTTTATGGAATCAACTATTATTTTTAACCCAAAAATCACAAATATAATAGTTAAAGGTAATCCATGAATCATTCTTAATGTATGGTAATATGTTTCTGTTAAACTGGCAGGAATTGGGGCAATAAAAAGCCATGCAAGTAATAATAAGATGATCTGACGATGTGGATAAGTTAAACTATCTTTCTTAAAAGCTAGAGTAAAACATCCCAGAATTCCTATATAAAAAAATACTGATAGAAAATCATAATTAGCACCAAAGCCGGGAACTCTCTGCATAACATTAGAATCACTAATACCAAAGTTAAACTCTGGTGAAAAATAGCTCAAATATCTTAATAAAAATTTCCCAAAAATAATAAATATATTTTCTTCTTGACCAAAAATTGAAACAATCTTAAACCTACCGTTGTATCTATCAGGATCAGCAAAAGTTAATAAATATATTGGCGATACAAAAATGATATAACTTAATAAAAATATGGTTATTTTAGTGATATTCTTACGCAAGAAAATTATCATTAATGCTATTAATAGAAGTGGCACAAATAATTTTTGACTTGGGTAAGAATAGGTTAGTATTCCTGCACAAATGGATGCTATAATTAACCTATAAGATTGTTTTGGATTGTTTTTAACAGCCCATAAAAATACTGTCATAAATAACAGCATAAAAAATGGCACAATGCTGGGAGGAATAGCCCATCTGGAAAGGGTGATATGCCAGGGTATAATTGCCAGAAGAAAAGCAGCTATTAAGGCTAATTTTTTATCATTAAGAACTTGTAGACTAAATAAGTATATGAGAACGACCGTACCCACTCCTAATAAGGCAACAGGTAAGCGGATCGAAAATTCTGATAATCCGAATAATTGTACAAAAGGAATTGTGATATAAGTGATAACAGGTGATACCCAATCACCAAAAGATTCCAACATAATTGGCAGAAAATTCCCATGATGATCCCGCATGGTAGCAATTAGGGAGTATGCGTCATAACCATTTATGGCTTCATCTTGATTTAAGGCAATAGGATTATTAGCAAGATTATATATTCTCAGTAATAGAGAAATCGCAATTATTAACACCGAATAGACATTATTCATATTGAGAATGCACCCTAAAAAAAGTCACTGATACCGAAAACTCAAAACTTTTAAGTCTTGAGTTTCGGGAATTAGAAATTATGCTAAATCCGAGAACGGACGAATTTCTCTAATCTATCCATTCCCTTTTCAATTGTCGTCATATCAGTAGCGTAGGAAAGACGAATATTTTTATCAGCGCCGAAAGCAACACCGGGAATAAGTGCAACTTGATGTTCTGCTAATAAAGCATCACAAAATTCCAGGGATTTCAAGCCGGTTTTGCTGATATCAGGGAAGAGGTAAAATGCACCGTCTGGTTTAGCGGTACTCAAACCCGGAATAGCTTTGAGTCTTTCAAACATTACCTGACGACGTTTAGCGAAAGCTTGACGCATTTCCTCTACACAGTCTTGGGAACTTTCTAAAGCGGCGATCGCTCCATATTGAGCAAAAGTACACACATTTGATGTACTATGTCCCTGAATGGTACTAGCGGCTTTGATAATTTCCACAGGTCCAGCTAAATAACCCAAGCGCCAACCGGTCATTGAGTAACCTTTAGCGAAACCGCTACTAATTAAGGTGCGAGAAAAAATTTCCTCACCTAAAGAACCAATGCTGATATGTTCTGCACCATCATAGAGAATCTTCTCGTAAATCTCATCAGACACAACATAGATATCTGCATCAACTATTACCTGCGCCAAGGCTTTGATTTCCCCCGGCGTGTATACCATCCCTGTGGGGTTAGAAGGGGAGTTAAGAACAAATAACTTGGTTTTTGGGGTAATAGCTTTTTTTAGCTGTTCTGGAGTAATTTTGTAGCCAGTGGAAGCATCTGTTTCCACAATCACCGACTTACCACCAACTAATGTCACCATTTCGGGATAACTTAACCAGTAGGGTGAGGGAATAATTACCTCATCACCTGGGTCAATCAGTGCCACAATCAAATTATACAGAGAATGCTTACCGCCATTGGTGACAAGGACATTCTCTGACTTATAATTAAGACCATTATCATTTTTCAGCTTGTGTGCGATCGCTTCCCGTAATTTTGGTTCACCAGCGGCTGGACCATACTTGGTTTTACCTTCATCCAAAGCCTTTGCGGCTGCGGCTTTGATATGCGCTGGGGTATCAAAATCCGGTTCACCCGCGCTAAAACTACAAACATCTATCCCCTCGGCTTTCATAGCCTTAGCTTTAGCTGCGATGGCTAAAGTGATGGAGGGTGTTACCTGACTTACTCTTGCTGCCAGCTTCATTCTACTTTAATTTCGCCAATATCCTTTCTATCTAAGGATATCCCAGAATCATATCCGAGATTTGCCCTTTCTAAATTCTTTTCTCTCCCAGATGGGGACAATTTAATTTACTTCAAGACTTGACAAGACGAAAATTTTGGTTTACACTTATGTTAAGAGTAGAAATCTGTGCGCGCATATATATACTAAACATGGGTGAGATTTAAACTTTTGCCAAATGACAAAGAACCCAGATGCGTAGTAGGGGTAAAGCAAAAGCTGATATGTGTCAACTTAAGCTCAAATCCCTACCACATCTCGTTCCTAGTCTCTGACTAGGAATGCAGTTGATGAGGCTCTGCCTCTAATATCATTGAAGGCAGAGCCTTCTAGAATTCATTCCCAGTCAGAGACTGGGAATGAGACGACTTGAGGTTTTTCGTAATTTTGTAAAAGTCCATGTCTGAACCGTGTTTAGCTTAAACAGTAGAAGCCTCTCACCTACCCGATAGGGAAGTGATGAGATGAATACAATACGCGCGAGTCAGGAATTGCCCAACGAACAAAATTAAGCGCAGCTTAATCAGTGTTGTTGGGCGATGTTAGCGAAGCGGCACGAAGTGCGGAATGAACACTTTCTTGATTTTTTTTCAAATATTTGATATAATTTTCAACACTAGGTGTAACTCAATTAAATGCACCAAAAGCAGCCTATCAAAATAAAAGCTAATTGTTTGGCTTAACCAAAGAACCGTGGGACACACGGTCTTAAAGCTCAGTTAATGTCTTCATAGAAGAGTCGCGCTCGTTGCCCACACTCACCTGAAAGGGAGTGTGTGGAGTATGTCACTAAGTAGGTTGGTGTTGAAAATTGTCGTTATGGCAAGGCAAAAGGCAAAAGGCAAGAGGCAAGAGTGAAGAGGGTTTGGGCGATTTTACATTTCTTTACACAGTTTGGTTTTATTGTGTTCACCTACTTATAGTAAATTTTTGGATTGTCGGAATCAGGATATCTGGTTACTGAGCGAAGTAGAAGTACAGGATTAAAGGATATACAAGATTATGATATTATCATTACCTGAATATCCTGGAAATCCTGATTCAGACAAATAAAAATCACCAACCCCCCACCAAACATCATCCAATAACATCCTGTAAATCCTGAATATCCTGGAAATCCTGATTCAGACAAATAAAAATCACCAACCCCCCACCAAACATCATCCAATAACATCCTGTAAATCCTGAATATCCTGGAAATCCTGATTCAAACAAATAAAAATCACCAACCCCCCACCAAACATCATCCAATAACATCCTGTAAATCCTGGATATCCTGGAAATCCTGATTCAAACAAATAAAAATCACCAACCCCCCACCAAACATCATCCAATAACATCCTGTAAATCCTGAATATCCTGGAAATCCTGATTCAAACAAATAAAAATCACCAACCCCCCACCAAACATCATCCAATAACATCCTGTAAATCCTGGATATCCTGGAAATCCTGATTCAGACAAATAAAAATCACCAACCCCCCACCAAACATCATCCAATAACATCCTGTAAATCCTGAATATCCTGGAAATCCTGATTCAGACAAATAAAAATCACCAACCCCCCACCAAACATCATCCAATAACATCCTGTAAATCCTGAATATCCTGGAAATCCTGATTCAAACAAATAAAAATCACCAACCCCCCACCAAACATCATCCAATAACATCCTGTAAATCCTGAATATCCTGGAAATCCTGATTCAAACAAATAAAAATCACCAACCCCCCACCAAACATCATCCAATAACATCCTGTAAATCCTGAATATCCTGGAAATCCTGATTCAGACAAATAAAAATCACCAACCCCCCACCAAACATCATCCAATAACATCCTGTAAATCCTGAATATCCTGGAAATCCTGATTCAGACAAATAAGAATCACCAACCCCCCACCAAACATCATCCAATAACATCCTGAATATCCTGAATATCCTGGAAATCCTGATTCAGACAAATAAAAATCACCAACCCCCCACCAAACATCATCCAATAACATCCTGTAAATCCTGAATATCCTGGAAATCCTGATTCAGACAAATAAAAATCACCAACCCCCCACCAAACATCATCCAATAACATCCTGTAAATCCTGAATATCCTGGAAATCCTGATTCAGACAAATAAAAATCACCAACCCCCCACCAAACATCATCCAATAACATCCTGTAAATCCTGAATATCCTGGAAATCCTGATTCAGACAAATAAAAATCACCAACCCCCCACCAAACATCATCCAAAAACATCCTGAATATCCCGATTCAAACAAATAAAAATCACCAACTCTTAAAGTAATTTCTCTCCCCGTCCGTAAATTTCCTGGGCGTAGTCCGTCCAAGTACCTTGCCCCCAATAACGAAAACAGCTAGTTTGTAATAAGAGATTATGTAATAGTAGTTGGCGGTAGTGACTGTCTTGAGTCAAATTTACACTGGATTGCTCTGATAATAAATCGTCGAATTTCTCATGAAATAAATTGCTCAATTTGTACATGGGAGATAAAACATTTTCGTATCCTTGCACCCAACTAATATGATTAGTCCATGATGCCCCATCAATATGAAAATTGGGGTGTTTTTTTTTCAGTTCTTGAATCACATTTTCTACAACATCTGGTTGATAATTATCTTCGGCAATTTGCGCCCAGATTTGATGTTGTCCACTTGCTTGACAAATAGGAAAGTCTTCGGGTTGACAACCTGCTGCTGCTAATAATTCTAAATATTCTGTACCGCAAACACCAACAACACCAGTTTTACCTCCCCCATTTTGCACCATATCCCCCCAAGCTCGTTGAAAACCGCCGGGAAATTCGTTCATCATTACACCACCATTTTCACCATCACCTATTTGACTAACTATGGGGGGTACAACAACATCACCTAATTTTTGTTTAGATAAAGTTTTGGCTTCATAATATGGCTGCATTTGGGCAACTAATTTAGTATCTGAACCTTGGGTTTTAATCAATGCAGTAATACTAATTTCTTCTCCGTAGGAATTGCGAGCTATTAACCGATGGGGTAAATGTTTAGAATTTAAAGGCTGACCATTAATTGTTTCTACAGTATGTTCTTGCACTAATAACCAACGATAACCACATTCTTTCAATGCTTTAATAAATGCAAATAAGGTATCTGGATGGTTTGGTAAGTGCATTTCTGGAGGGGAAAATCCTTTGACTCTTGCTAATGCTTCCCATCCGAAAATTGCCGCAAAATAATGTTGCCAAGCGATAATGTGTAGTTTAATATCTGCTATAGGTGTGGAAGGGATGACGGCATGACTCCACATAGTCCCCAACCATTCCACATAGGGTTGGTAGGTAGGATTGCAAGTGATGTGTTTGAGATTATCTAGAATATCACTTCTGCCCATTTGTACCAATCCCCATAAAAGATTACCAGAATAATCCAACATCACACGGGGATTACAACCTTGTGCAACTAATTCAGGAATAAAATCTCCCATGCGACTATAACAACTAGCAAAAGGGGCAGCATTGTGGTTATCTCCCTCTTGCTGATGTGTAAACATATATTGCAAATTGCTGATTAATGCACCATTATTCCCGGCTGGGATAGTGGGTTGGTGCATATGTAGAGCGATCGCAAATACTGCATTAATATCTGCTAATTTCAGATTAGTAATCGGTAAAAAAATAGGTTCATTGTGGTTAACTACAGTCAACACTTCCTTTTCCCAACCGCAGATATTTGGCAGATCATCAATAATTTCGGGTAATGTAGGTATATTTGGTAATTTAAACATTCATAATGCCTCAAACATAATGTATAACTAACAATCTTGCACCGAAATTGGCAATTTATGCGTAGTTATTCACTCCCCCCCTACGTCCTGATAGCGCAGGGTGGCGTTAGCCATACTTCTAGCCCTCACAGACAACTTTTTGGTGCAAACCCTACTTAAGCATTTTTAAGACGAAGAGAAAACTGATCTTAAAAGTTTGAAATATTCCCAGATAAATATTCATATTACACAGCCAAGATCAATAATTGGAACCAGGTGGGTGGCCCCAATTTGCCGATCTAGCGTTATCAGTGCCGCGTTCTTGATGAAGGCACTAGAGAACTTTTCGTCCCAGACGTATTGCATTTCATACCCGATTACCCAAAATCTGCTTGTGGTGGTCAAACAGATTGGTGAAGATGAGGAGCAGGCTGACAGAACTAATTACCCAACTTGGATTAGTTAGAATCCGCTAATACCTGTCATTGGTGTGTCCGAGAGTGGCAAGCTCTCAGTTAACATCTATCAATCTACTGCTCATTAGAGATTTGAACTACGTTCTAGCTGGCTCTATTGATAGATTCAGCGGGTAGGCAAATCAGATTATCTCCTTGGGTAAGGATTAAGCCACGTTGACGTAATTTACCCATTAAACGAGTGACAGTAACACGGGTTGAACCAATGGCGCTGCCAATTTGAGCATGGGTAAGGGGGAAGGGTAAGCAATAACCACGAATGACATCAGGATCGGTTTCGCTCATTGAAGGCTCTCCATATTCCTCAATCAGTAGGGTGAGGAATCCTAAGAGTCGGTCAATTGTACGACGTTGTCCTAAAGCGCTCAACCATAACAACTTGCGCTGGTGCTGATATCTAAAAGCATCCATAACTTCACGGCGGAAGTGAGGCCAGTTGTCTAGGTCATGCCAGTACATCCACAGCACTGCTGTTTGGTCAACGTGGGCGTAGGACTGGAGGGTGAATGGAGATTGAGCAACAATTTCAAAAGGTTGTCCTGCTCCCACAAAACCCAAGAAGGCTTCTTCGGGTGTTCTGTTAATGCGTCTAGATGTTAACTGACTAGCAGTAGCACTGACTTGGGCAGTTCCTACCATGCGGATAGCACCTCTTTGGACTAAATAGAGCAAACCAGGTCTAGCTGGAATGCGCTCGTCTTTACTGAAGGTGCGGCAGCGGTAGTGTTCTTGGGCCCAGTCAAGAATACGTTGCCAGGTTAAGAAAGGACGCGAAGCTTCGGAAAAGGAAGATGGAGATTGCATAGGTAACAAAGAGCTATTGGCTGAAAACAAAGACTTGATAAGAAAAGTGCAAGGAGTGTCTTTGTGTTAACGGGGTAGGCATAACGCCTAACAGCGCCAGCCCTCCAATGGGATAGAAAGCTAAATTGCTCTCTATTTTTTCTTATACTTCCTACTGTACAACAAGGGTAGTAAAGATTACCCATTTTTTATACATTATTTATCAAATTTCATCCTACTCTCATTTTTCCCGACATCAGTAAACTTCTATCTCAAGGTAGATGGAACAGGATAAAATGATGCACACCATAATTTTTTTACAAAAGGATACGTGTCGCATAGACTACTTTTTGGGCAAAATAAAGCAATTAAACAGTTAATAGCTGGGTATTTAATGTCTTCTCTCAGTATTTTTACTAATAAGGAGGAAATTACAAGCATAAAAGGGATAAAAGTTCCTCTCTACCAAGGAGGATATAATCAAAAAATTTTATATATCTCTGGTGTGGCTATGAGAATATCAAAATCTCAGAATTTAACAGTTATGGACGGTGCTGGAGCTATCGCCACGCTTGCCGAAAGTATTGCCGGACATTTATCCCAAAACAGTGATAGTTTATTTAGGGTGAAAGTAGTTCCCCCCGGTGAGATTCATATAGAACTCATGGACTCTACTTTAGCTGCTTGGTTACAAAATTTAATAGTTGCCAAAAAAACTGGAGATTTGGTGAATAATTTTTTAGATGACCAATTACCAACTTCATTAAGTTCATTAAAGGTTTTTGCAATTCAATATGCTCATTCCCGCTGCTGTTCTTTGCTGCGCTTAGGACAGAATGAAGGATTGATTGAACTTGATAGGACAGATTTTAATGGTTTTATGGCTGTCAACTCTATACCTTTGCTAAATTGTGAGCAGAAACTTCTTCTTGATCACTTGGATGAGAGGTTTCTAATTTATCAATTAGTTAAGGTGGTAGATGATTTGGTTTGTGCTGATAGTAGTTCTATTGACTGGGAAAAGGCAGGTGGGAATTTAAGTCAAGCTTTTGAGCGGTTTTGGTGTAATTGTCGGATTTGGGGGGAAGTGAAAATTCATGATCCAGAATTAGCTCAAGCTCGCTTGGGATTGCTGATAGCAACTCAGTTGGTTTTAAGGTGTGTGTTAGAGGACAAGTTGGGAATTGTTGCACCTGTGGAACTTTAAGCGGTTATCGCCAGGATGCAATGCAATCGAGGGCGCAGGCCCTGCGCCCCTACAGGTTTTGCGATTTATTGATATTCACACCAACTTTACAAAATCTTTGAGAAATTATCTTGACAAAATAAATATCTCCGCATAAAATCGCAGGTGTGTGAGGAGCGAAATTAGGAAGGACACCGAGACGAAACACGGCCAGTCGTCGGTGTCTTTTCTTATGTGTAGATTTTTAATTAAGTAAGAATTTTTCCATTGCTATGGCTGCACCATCTAATTCTACACTAGGTGCTACCCAGTGAGCGATCGCTTGCACTTCGGCTGGTGCGTCACCCATGGCGACACTAATGCCAGCATAACTGAGCATTTCTACATCATTGAAATTATCACCAATAGTCATGACATGATGACTTTCTAAACCTAGTATTTCTTCTGCTAGATAGCGGACAGCATTGCCTTTATTAACATGAGTATTAGCTGCTTCCAAGAAAGTAGCCACAGATGTTGTCATATATAATTCTGTGGGTTGATATCTGCGGCGTAAATTAGCCAAAAGTTGTTGAATTAAGTTTGCGTCATCACATAAGGCTAAAATTTTAGTGGGTGCATGATCTAATAATTGACGTAAATCACCGACGGGAATGGCGTTTACACCACAGCGTTGTTGATAATTTTCCGTTTCTTTGGTAATTTCTCGGACATAAAGTTGGTCGTTGATGTAAAAATGCACGGAGAGGAGCGATCGCAAATCTGGCTGTTCAAAGTATTCTAGTAGTTGTAAGGCAATTTCTCTAGACACAGATAAATGACGGTGAATTTCCTGAGTATTTGGATCTTGAATCCAAGCGCCTTGATAAGCTACTAAAGGCAGTGTAGATCCAATTTCCTGATGAAACCGCAAAGCCGAGCAATACATTCTTCCTGTTGCTATAGCAACTTTAATTCCCTTTGTTTGTACAGCAGCAATCACTTCCTTGACAATATGACTGAGAGTATTGGAATGTCCAGCAATTGTCCCGTCTATATCTAAAACCAACAGTTTAATATCACTCACTTCAGCAGGTGCTTTGTGCATAAATTCCCCAAAAATTGAAGTTCCAGTAAAAAATTAACAGTAGAGACTTAAGTAGGTTGGCGTTGAAAATTATCGTTATAGCAAGGCAAGAGGCAAGAGTAAAGAAGTTTTCAGCGATTTTACGTTTCTTTACACAGTTTGGTTTTATTGTGTTCACCTACTTAGTTGCGTAAACTTGATTATAAGGGAAATGATGATAATTACAAGAATTACAGCAAAACCAACCTGATTAATTTGTTTTAGGATTTTATTTTTCACTCTAAGTAGGTGAACAGAAAAATTTAAAGGTATGTGAAGAAAAGTAAAATCACTCAAAACTCTCTTCCTGTTCCCTGTTCCCAGTTAAGAGTTCCCTGTTCCCTTGCCCCAACGACAATTTTTAACGCCCACCTACTTACTTTAGAAACAGAAATGGTTTAACAGATAAAATCATCCGTTCTAACTCAGGTTTATTGTGTATTAGAAGATCATGTCCCCATAATCCATTTCTGTTTTCAGCGCATTCTTTAGCAAGTTCTTCTCCGATATTCTGAAGACTTTTAATATGGTTAAAATTTTTAAGCACATCTTCTTTCAAATCTCTTGGTTCAGTTTTTACCCCCAGAATAAATACTCTATCTCTTAGATCCTCTGGAATATAATCTTTTGCATAACTAAATCTATCTTCTTGAGCATCGAAATCAATCAGCAATAACATATTTCTTTGTGGAAATTGTCGCATACTACTAATATGATTATTTTTAAATTCCTCTAGAACTTTTTTCCAACCACCAGCTATTCTCAAAGTTTGAATAACACCAAAATTTACACTTAAATCTTCTTTAAATCCATTAGCAATCTGACGATTATGATCATCTTCCGGTAAAATAATAAGGTGTGGATTATACTTGTCTACACTCATAATTCTATGTCTCCACAAATTAAAGCATTGATCAGATCACCACTACTGGGTATCTCACTAAGCAATCTAATTAAAGTTGGTTCTAAGTGACTTTTTCGATCTAGGAAAAAGGTATTTTCATCAGAGAATTCTCTAATTGCTTCAGGATTATGAGAAGTTACTAAAATTTGTCCACTATTTTTAAATGAACGTTGTAGAGATTTGGTAAAATGACCTACTTCTGATAGAGAAAGATAATTATCAGGTTCATCCCAAAAACAGAAAATTGGTCCATAGAATTTATTGGCAGCTAAGACCACAGCACAAAGAAAAAAGCATTTTTCACCATCTGATAAATCTTGAAAATCAACATTCAAAGTCGCATTATTTTTTTCGAATCTAATAATTAGGGTTTTCAAGTCTTTACCAATAATTTCAGTGACAAAATCTTGAAAATCCGGCATAATATTTCGGAGATATTTGTCAATTTCTCTATAGGCAGCAGGATAACGACCAAGTATCCCAGAAAGCCATTCTCCAACATTTGAACCATCTCGCTTTGGTTCTAAAGTTTCACCAGGGGAATTTCCTGTCATTGAACTGGGAATTGGTGCTAAAATAATCATCTCAGAAAGCCAATTCTTGAAAACATGAAGACTATCATTACCAATTATTGGCATTGCCACTAAATGCCAATCTACTAAAAACTGAGCTTCCTTATTTTGTGCGTTATCGTTATTATGAATAGTTACTTGGGCGGCTTTTCGAGAATAAATTAAATTTCCTGCAACTAGAAGTTGTTCTTCAAAAACTCGCAGTTCTTTAAATTTTTCTGGCAACTCTAATGCTAAGACATATTTATATAATTTATTTTTAAGTAATACTTCTATTTCTAATCGAATAGGAACGTCAGACTTGCCATGAGCGAAATCTTTGGGGCCAATAAGGCGAGGCTCTTTCTCAAGATCCCGCAATCTATTTGTACCTCTAGCAATAGATTGAAGTACCTCCAATGCCTTAGCAATAGTTGATTTACCTACACCATTTTTGCCAATCAAAAGAGCAGATGGCATCTCTTTCATGGTCAGTTCAAAGTTTTCTAAACATCTGAAGTTATTTACGTATAGTCTTTGTAGCATAATAAAATTATTCCTAGAACTGGAAACAGAAAAGCAACCCAAGCGTTGCTGTATTTTATCAACACCTGATTAATGGTAAGGAAGTTATCACAAAATTTAACAGTATAAGTAAAAATTATGTAAAGATGGTAATACTTTTAATATTCATAACTTATGATAATTCACCTTTAGATTTTCTTAAGAATTAATTGAGAATAATTTTTATTTAGCAACGAGCTTGCAATACTTTCAGCAATTTGGTAGGATTATCAAGAATTTCATAATTGGTTTTTTACTGTCAATTTTTTATAAGTCTGAGAAGGTTATCTTCAAAAGCCCTTATTTATGGTTATTTGAGAAATAAATTCTGAAAAATAATACAAAACTTTACTAATTAATAGCAAGTTCTGAGACGAATTTTTAGACAGGAATTATCTCAGAAATTATGTAGAACAAATATACTATTGACAAATAGGACGTTTCATGGATTAAAGGATGATTTTCGGTTGTATAAGTAATGAGACAGAATTAATTACACAATGTCATTGCGTTAGCGCAGCGTGGCGTTAGCGCAGCGTGGCGTTAGCCATATGGAACGAAGTGAAATTAAGCAATCACAACCCTTGCGATTGCTTCCCTTCGCTCGCAATGACTGTAAATATTTTTGTCCAATTACTTAGAGACTTCCAAGAAATAAATTATCCTAAGAAACGAACCACAGAGGCACAGAGTACACAGAGAGAGAATTTCTGCATCAGTTTTGGGACATTTTTTTATTTGGAAGTCTCTTATTAGTTCGTCAAATTTATTTTGATGGGTAATGATCGGAAAAAACGGCGTTGCTGATTAAGGGTATGAATTTTAGTCTCACGCAAAGGCGCAATCACGCTTCGTGATCTCGAAGAGTAGACGCACTGAGGTTTGATTTTTAAAGGTTCAATTTGGAAATTTCATACCTCGATTCAGCAACGCCAAAAAACTTCTGTTCTTCCCTCCTCCCCCTGCTTGCCTTCACCCGTCATTTTCGGGTTGATAGACTACTATGTTGCATATTAAATCTGGAGAAAAAAAATTAGAATGTAATAAGTTTCTAATTTGGTTAAGCAGTTGACTTTTAATTCTTCCGTTATCAACAAACCCATATTCATCCTTGTAGATGGACATTCTCTAGCTTTTCGTTCCTACTTTGCTTTTGCTAAAGGTAGAGACGGAGGACTTCGCACAAAAGCTGGTATCCCCACCAGTGTTTGTTTCGGTTTTATTAAATGTTTACTAGAGGTAATAGCCACACAACAGCCGCAAGCTATAGCTGTAGCTTTTGATTTGGCTTTACCTACTTTCCGTCATGAAGCTGATGATACTTACAAGGCTGGACGTGCGGAAACTCCAGAAGACTTTATTCCCGACTTAGAAAACCTCTATGAGTTATTACAAAGCTTGAATTTACCCATACTCACTGCACCTGGTTATGAAGCAGATGATGTACTAGGAACATTGGCACAAAAAGCCGCTACCTCTGGATATCGAGTTAAAATACTTTCGGGGGATAGGGATTTATTTCAACTAATTGATGCTGATAAAGAAATTACTGTTTTAAACTTCACTCCGGAAGCATTAAAACGTTCTACAAATAGTATTGCTGAATTTAGAGCCGAAGAAGTAAAAGAGAAATTAGGCGTATTACCTACACAAATTGTTGATTTTAAAGCCTTATGTGGTGACAAATCAGATAATATTCCCGGAGTTAAAGGAATTGGGGAAAAAACAGCAGTTCAATTATTAAATACTTATAATTCTTTGGAAGAAATTTATGCAGCTATAGATGATATTAAAGGTGCAACTCAGAAAAAACTAATTACTGGTAAAGAAGACGCAGAAAAATCTCGTTACTTAGCTAAGATAGTTTGTGATGTTCCCTTAGAAGTTGATTTAGAAGATTGTCAATTAACGGGTTTTGATAATAACTTGCTGATTCCGATTTTAGAGAAATTAGAGTTTAAAAGATTTTTAGAGACAATTAATGAAATACAACAAAAATTTGGCGGAGAAGTTGTAGAAAATAAGGTAGCGGAAATCACAGCAGAAACAGATGATGATTTATGGTTTTTTAGTGCAGATGATACAGCACAAGAAATAAAACAAAATGCTTCACCAATTCAACCACGCATTATTAATACAGAAGCTAAATTAACAGAATTGGTAAAACTTTTAAGAAAATTCACAAATCCAGAAAACCCCGTTGCTTGGGATACAGAAACTACTGCTTTAGAACCACGAGATGCGGATTTGGTGGGAATTGGTTGCTGTTGGGGAACGGAATCAGATGAACTTGCTTATATTCCCATTGGTCATAAAATCGGCGATAATTTAAGTCGAGATTTAGTATTAGAAGCACTGCGTCCGATTTTGGAAAGTGCTGATTATCCCAAGGCTTTACAAAATGCTAAATTTGATCGCTTAATTCTGCGGTGTCAAGGAATTAATTTAGCTGGAGTGGTTTTTGATACGATGTTAGCCAGTTATTTGATTAATCCCGATAGTAGTCATAATTTAAGTGATTTATCTTTGCGATATTTGGGATTGAGTGCGAAAAGCTATGGAGATTTAGTTCCTAAAGGAAAGACTATCGCTGATATTAGTATTGCTGCGGTTGCTGATTATTGCGGAATGGATGTTTATTCTACATTTGCATTAGTCTCGAAATTACGGGAAAAGTTAGTAGAAACTCCAACTTTATATAAACTATTAAATGAAGTTGAACAACCATTAGAGGAAGTTTTAGCGGAAGTTGAATATACAGGAGTTCGGATTAATTCAGATTATCTGCAAGAACTTTCACAGCAATTAGAAATAGAATTAGCCAAGTTAGAAATAATAGCTACTGAAATTGCTGGAGAAAAATTTAACTTAGGTTCTCCTAAACAATTGAGTCATATTCTTTTCGATAAATTAGGCTTGAGTACCAAATATTCTCGCAAAATTCAAACTGGTTATTCTACAGACGCAGCAACTTTAGAAAAACTCCAAGGAGTTGATAATACTGGATTTGTGGAAGCCATTATTGAAAATCGGACTTTGTCAAAATTAAAATCTACCTATGTAGATGCTTTACCAGCTTTGGTACATCCCAAAAGTCAAAGATTACATACTGATTTTAACCAAACTGCAACTTCTACAGGTAGGTTATCTTCTTCTCATCCCAATTTACAAAATATCCCGATTCGCACTGCTTTTAGCCGCCAAATTAGAAAAGCTTTTTTACCGGAATCAGGTTGGTTTATGGTAGCTGCTGATTACTCACAAATTGAGTTAAGGATTTTGGCGCATTTGAGTCAAGAACCTGTGTTAATTCAAGCTTATCAGCAAAATGAAGATATTCATACTGTGACGGCAAAATTAGTCTTTGAGAAAGAAGATATTTCTTCAGATGAACGGCGTTTTGCGAAGACGATTAATTTCGGAGTAATTTATGGGATGGGAGCGCAAAAATTCGCTAGAGAAACGGGGATAAATCCGATAGATGCGAAGTTATTTATTGAGCGATTTAATGAAAGATATGCCAATGTTTTTGCATATTTGGAGAAGGTGAAAAAAGAAGCGATCGCCTATGGTTATGTGGAAACTATTTTGGGTAGACGACGTTATTTTGAGTTTACTAGTAATAGTTTACGGCAGTTAAAAGGTAGTAAGTTGGAAGATATTAATTTACAGAAATTAAAGAATTTAGGTCAATATGATGCTGGGTTACTCCGTTCTGCTGCTAATGCACCAATTCAAGGTTCTAGTGCAGATATTATCAAAATAGCAATGGTGCAATTGCATGAAGTTCTGAAGAAATATCAAGCGCGGTTGTTGTTGCAAGTTCATGATGAATTAGTGTTTGAAGTTCCTCCCCAAGAATGGGAAGAATTACAACCACAAATTAAGTCGGTGATGGAAAATGCTGTTTCTTTATCTGTGCCTTTAGTTGTTGATATTCATGCAGGGGATAATTGGATGGAAACTAAGTAAGTAGGTTAGAATTGCGGATCATAAGCATTACGAGGGGAAAAGGGTCTGAATCACGGATTAGACGGATTGCGCTGATTTCACAGATTTTAGTAACTTTTATCATAGCAAACAACCTAATCCGCCCAATCTTTTAATCTCTATAATCTCCCATAGCGTCTCCCACAAAGGAGGAATAAGGGAACACCAAAAAATAAATTACCCAAACTCTTTCCCCCTGCCTTCCCCCAACGACAATTTTTAACGCTCACCTACTTACACCGTAGCAAAGCATCCGAGGGTTGGGGGAATCTCGATTAATTCTGATACTTTTCAAACATCCTCTAATCTCTAAGTAGGTTAGCATACCTTAAACTTATATCGAACCTGGTTACATTTTTTGTAACGGCAAAAATTATGTGTTGGGTTTCCTTCCAACTATAATTATTTTATGATAGTTCTTCCTCATCTATTTTATGATAACAAATTTAAAATCAATTGTCAACCCCCGCATCTTCTTTTTTGCGCGACTCAATTAAGAGATTGAGTGATATTTTTGTAAATATCGAGAGGTTGAGATCCCCGACTTCATGAAATTGGGATTAAAAATTTAAAATATCTAAAGATGCTTCTATTTCTAATTCTATTATTCTAGCTTTTATATCTTGATATTCTGCTAATTTTCCTTCTTGCCAATATAAATCTGCGGCTTTATGAAAATCTGCTACTGCTCCTTGTTTGTCTGCAATTTCTAATAGGGCGTTTCCTCGGTTATAATAAGCATTGATATAGTGAGAGTTCATTTTCACTACTTGAGTATAATCGGTGATTGCTGCTGCATATTTTCCTAAATCGAAATGAGCATTACCCCGACAATAATAAGTATCAATATCATCAGGATTAATTTGAATGGCTTGGGTATAGTCAGCAATTGCTCCTTCATAATCTCCTAATTCAAACCGATCATATCCACGATTTTTATACCCAATAGCATCATCAAAATCAATATTAATTACTGGCTGTGATTTCTGTTGATCATCTAATAGGTAACGAGATATTTGTCTATCTTTCTGTGTGGTAATATAATCAGGATTCAGCTTAATTGCTTGATTATAATCTTCAATTGCTCCTTGAGTATCACCAATATGAGAGCGAACATCAGCACGATTTTTATAATTAATCGCAATATGGGGATTAATTATAATCGCTTGGGTATAAGCCTCTATAGCTATTTGATAATTCCCTATTTGATAATGTGTCAAACCTATTTGATGATATGCTTGCAGATGATTAATATTAATATTTATTGCCTGACTATAGTTAGTAATTGCTGTGTGATACTCGCCTAATTGATAATTAACCAAGCCTAGTTTATAATAAATGTCAGCATCACTATTATTAAACTGTAAGGCTTGATTATAACTATTAATTGCTGCTGCATACTCGCCTTTTTGGAAATATTCATCACCAAGATCTAAATAAAAAATAGTTAAATCAACAGGTGTAGATTGGGGTTTAATTATTTGACTTTGAGATAAATTAGATGGATAAGAATTTGCTGAAATTGGAAATTGTTCTAAATAGGAAAATAGACCACCACCATACAATAATTGATTAATCCCAAAGGAAATTTTCCCAGTTTTCAATTTAATCATTTGCGTGGGTAGAAATCCAGCTAAAAAAAGATGATATGCAGATTGTGCTTCATTGACTTCTTCTTGAATCAAAATACAGACAATTACTGCATTTTTTTCCACTTCTTCGGCACTAACTGACCATCTCACTCTATCAATACTACCGTGACGAGATTTGACTTCAACGCCAATGGCAGAATTAGCAGTGAGTGTAAAATCACTTTTACCATCACCACCAAAGCGTTTTTCATAATCTACTTCCGTAATAAAATTAGCTAATCTTTCCTTAACAACTTCCTCGCCTAATTTACCTTTAAGATTATTAATAAAAACATCACGGACTGGAGAAGTGCGTTTATATTTTTCCGCCATTAACCAGCAAAATTCCCGTAATGCCTTTAATCTCTCACCAGAAATAATAGTTAATTCACTATGTTGACCTTCTATTTGACAATGAAGTAGACAACCAGATGTTAACCTTTTTAGGAAGTCAGATTGTAGCGATCGCAGGAGAGTAATCCAATCCATGTACAATATTTCTGTGGTCTTTTTATGCAAGGGTTTAACACTGCCAAACCCTTACAAATCTATATAAATCCGGTTCAAACATATCTAGTAGTTCGTCAAATTTATTTTGACGGGTAATGATCGGAAAAAACCTCTGTTCTTCCCTCCCCTACCCCCCAACCTCCCCTACCCCCCCAACCTCCCCTACCCCCCCAACCTCCCCTACCCCTGCTTGCCCTCACCCGTCATTTTCGGGTTGACAGACTACTAGGGTGTGTAAAGCATAGAACGACAGGGTAACGCACCAAATTTTTGATCATGGTGCTAAGGATTTTTTCTTTTTTCCTTGATTTGGCGTAGGGTTTGAATAAGTTTTTTACTAGATTCAGTAGAGACAGCGGGAGCATCACTGTTGGGTGTTGCTGACGTGATAGAACCAAGATTATTTACCGGTGGAGTCTCAGGGGGTAATTTTTGAGAGTTGGGAGTTACTGAAGGTTTGATTTGAGGTTCAGGTAATTTTTGAGAGTTGGGAGTTACTGAAGGTTTGATTTGAGGTTCAAATACCTTTTCTGTATTTGAAGTAGCGGGAGGTTGAATCTTAGAACTTACGCCTGTAGCATTGGGATTATTTTGGAACTTCAGTTGGAAAGGATAAGAACTAATTAACTGCTTATCAGCTTGAGGTGGATTGGCGATGAAAAATTCTCTAACCTTAGATTGTAGCTGCGGTGATTCTGCTCCTGCTTGGAACTTAATATCTAAGACCTTACCATCTGCATCTACAACTAATCTACCCACAACTGTTCCTTCCATCTCAGGTGTATCTGTAGAGATGGTTTCACGAATTACCCCTTTCTCTTTTACATTGGGGTATTCTTGACGAATATTTTGTCTAAGAGTATTGTAAGAATTCAGTTTAGCCAGTAATTGTTCCGTTCGTTTACCTTTTGATGCAGATTCATTTGTGATGATTGCTGGTGATTTTCCCTGAGAATTATCTGTTAAAGCTAATTTTTCCCCATATTGAGGGACTTTAATGGCATTATTTCCTGATTCCACTGTTTGTGGTGCTGAAATACCCGCTGTTGTTGTAGTGCCAATATCAATGGCTTCAGCAGATGGATTATTTAGTGGTTCTCCTGGTATTTCATTACTTTGTCGCAGTTCTGGCAACTTATTAATACCTAGAGGTGCAGTTTCTCGTATTTGCTGATCTAAATTATTGACAAAAGGAGAGGTCGAAGCGGTTGGGGGAGTATATGTACTTCTGGCTGGCAATCTAGACATTGCTATTTGTAAATCATTGCGAGTCAATCTTTCAATAGATTGCCTACTGGGTAGATAAGACAGGTTCAAGTTGGTTGGCGAACTCGGAATAGCTGGTAATACCGACTGACTAGATAATTCCGGTTGTAAAGGGGGATAGCTAGTTAATGGACTACTCAAATTAATACCTGGTAGTTGTTGCTGTAGGGGTAATTGGGGTTGCTGTAAAGCTACCTGGGATGTACTAGGAGGTTGTGGTAATCGGCTTTGATCAGCCGCGCTCAATTCTATTAATCCGACTGCTTTGGGTGAGTCAGTTTTAGAAGAGTGATTAGAGTTAACTGGCATTAATGGCACAATCAAGGCAATAGCACCGTGGATACCAAGGGAGGCTATGGCAGCTATTCCCGTTGGTTGTCCGAATATTTCTGGTATGTTTTTTAGGAGAGATACGTAAGACATACTGTTATGGTTGATTCTGATCAGTGAAAGTTGAATAGAAATTTTATCAACAAAGAATTCAGGGGTTATCCCAATCGTGAAGTTAATATCCCACAGTATCATCTACTGAGAGACGGGGGAATAATGATACTCAAGGTAAAATTGATTAACTCCTGAAATCGGTGTCTTCTGAACTATTTTTTATTTTTTAGACTATTTTGCCATTGCCAAGACGCATCTTATTCCCATATATAATAACTTCTCCAGGGGATAAGTTCAACAGGGGAATTAATAATAAGTAGGTTGGCGTTGAAAATTGTCGTTATGGCAAGGCAAAAGGCAAGAGGCAAGAGGCAAGAGTGAAGAGGCAAGAGTGAAGAGGGTTTGGGCGATTTTACGTTTCTTTACACAGTTTGGTTTTATTGTGTTCACCTACTTATCTTCAGTTTTTATGTTTGGGAACTGGGAACAGGGAAATTAATTGGTAATATCAAGTCTGGAAAATTGAGTCTTCCCTGTTCCCTGACTCTAGGAATGAATTTAATTTTATCCAACTACTTATAGAATAATAAGTCAAGCAATTTGATACGTAGGAGTATTAAAATGGGACTGAGTGAAGAAATAATGAATTCTAGTCATAAGGACTTAATTGTCCAAGACTGCTGCACCATGATAGACGTACAACTAGCATCTAAGTCAGGCATGAGTGGCATAGCCCTAAAAGCCGCCTTTGCTGCACTGAAGGGAATTCAACCGGGTTATATCCCCAATGTTATTGAGTCCCTCCTCCCAGTTTGCTTAACTGCAATTGATCCCATCTGGAGTGAAGGAGTGCAACATGGTGAACCAGTAAAATATCTCACAGCAAATAGTGGTCGCACTGCAAATGCGCTATTGAGCGTAACCGATGCCAGGGTTAAAAATACGAAACGCCAACTTGTGCGAGGAACTTACGAAAAATTCCGTAATTCCGCAGAAAAGCACGTACAAGAAGCAGTACCAGATTTAGCTCAAGTGATTGGTAAGTATGCGAATAATTAGGATTTGCACCAAAAATAGAAGTTAGTCTTTCGGTCTTTAGATGCGCTTCCACGTAGGCTACGGGAGCGCATATCCCTAAAAGCCAACTTGCAGATATCCTGCTTCGTGATATAATTTATTATTGATGATATTGAGTTAAAAAGTCCCTAATTCAGCCGAAAATATGACACTTACCTATAGAACAGAGGGATGTCTCCGTATTGGTCAACAAGCTCCCGACTTTACAGCAACAAGCGTAGTAGATCAAGAGTTTAAGTCAATTAAATTGTCTGATTATCGTGGTAGATATGTTCTTCTGTTGTTCTATCCCTTAGATTTTACCTTTGTTTGTCCAACTGAAGTAACAGCATTTAGCGATCGCTACCCAGAATTTAGCCAACTAAATACAGAGATATTGGGTATTTCCGTTGATAGTGAATTTTCCCACCTCGCTTGGATTCAAACAGATCGTAAATCTGGTGGAGTCGGTGATATAAATTATCCCCTAGTTTCCGACATCAAAAAAGAAATTAGTGCCGCTTACAACGTTCTTGACCCAAACGCTGGTATTGCTTTGCGGGGTTTATTCATCGTAGACAAAGATGGTATTCTGCAACACTCCACTATTAATAACTTAGCTTTTGGTCGCAACGTAGATGAATCCCTGCGAACATTACAAGCAATTCAGCACGTTCAGTCCCATATTGATGAAGTTTGTCCTGTTAACTGGCAACCTGGAGACAAAACCATGAATCCTGATCCGGTGAAGTCTAAAATTTACTTTGCTGATATTTAGAGAATGGGAAATTTGGTAATTAAACTTCTAATTTTGAATTTTTTATGCTGACTTCAACTGATTTTACTGGCTTATTTAATGAGCGATTTTTCCATAATTTTCTACCCATACCAGCGCTAGATAATTTTAGATTGGGTGTAGGCACACCAGATTTTAAACTATCAGATATTACCAATAATGCTGTAGTTAAGCTATCTGATTTTCGCGGTAAACAACCTGTAATAATTGCCTTTACCAGAATATTTACCGAAAAGCAATATTGTCCATTTTGTTATCCCCATATTCAAGCTTTAAATGAGAACTATGAACAGTTTAAAAATCGGGGAATTGAAATTTTATTAATTACCAGCACCGACAAAAAGCAAAGTCAAATAATAGTTCAAGACTTGGGCCTAAAAATGCCATTATTAAGTGATTCCAGTTGCCATACATTTCGTACTTATAAAACTGGACAAGCATTGGGAGCGCCTTTACCAGCACAATTTGTATTAGATAAAGATGGCAAACTGCTCTACAGGCATTTATTTTCCTTTTTAGATCATAATGCCAGTATAGAGACACTTCTGGAAAAATATAATTGAATAGGACGCAGTTTAATTAAAAGCTCCTAACCTACCTGTACCCCGATTGTATTGATAACTTTCCCGAATTAAACTAGGATGAGGACTAACACAATATTGTTTACCATCAATCATAATTGTGACTAATTTTCCCCCAGAATCACAGGAAACATTAGTTAATTCCCAGCTTTTAATTAACTCTACATTAGCATCAGTGGCAATCTGGGAAGTTGGCTTTGGATTTTCCTGTACTTTAGTCAAAGATTCTAACTTACCTGTACCCCGATTGTATTGATAACTTTTCTGAATTAAACTAGGATGAGGACTAACACAATATTGTTTACCATCAATCATAATTGTGACTAACTTTTCCCCAGAATCACAGGAAACATTAGTTAATTCCCAGCTTTTAATTAACTCTACATTAGCATCAGTGGAAGAGTTAGAAGTTAGTTTTGGCTTTGCTTCTGCTTGAGAATTAGAAGTTGGTTTTGGATTTTCCTCTGCTTCAGGCGCAGGTTTTTTAACATAACGCCTATTAAATATTTCTGCGGATTTTTGATAATCTGCAAGTGCATTTTGATAATTACTAGTTAAAGTGTAGGCTATGGCGCGGTTAATGTAAGCATTAAAATCATCAGGATCAATAATAATAGCTAGAGTTGACACTTTTATGGCTGCTGGATAATCTTTTAAGTTGTTAAACACATCTGCTTGAATTGTGTACCCATAACTATTGTGAGGATCAAGACGAATAGCTTGTTTGGAAGATTCCAACGCCGCTTGATACTTTCCTAATTTAATATAAGCCATAGCCTGATGGGCATAGGCGGCAGCATAGTTAGGGTTGAGACGAATTGCCCGGTTAAAATCCTCAAGGGCTGCTTGATCATTTTGTAAGAATATCTGACTCCAGCCCCGGTTGAGGTAGCCATCTAAGTAGTTAGGATCAAGAACAACAACTTGGTTAAAATCTGTAAGAGCTTCTTGATGTTTGCTGACCCATGTGTATGAATATCCCCTTTTAAAGAATGCTTCTATATATTTAGGGTCAAGCTTAATTGCTTGAGTAAAATCTGCCGCTGCGTCCTGATAATTATATTGATCTAGTTTAGTAATACCTCTGGCATAAAAGTCTCTTGCTGACTGAGGATTGTTTAAACGGGTAGCAGGACTTTCACTAGTAGAACTATTATCCTTCTTGATGGGGGTGTTTTTAATAATTGGCTCACTTGTAGCTAAAAAAGTATTAATAGGAATCCCCGCATTAAATCCTGTTTTCTGTGTTACCACTGCTCCCGTTTCTGTTTTATTCTTACCTGAAGTATCAGCTAACCCGTGAATGGCCACAACTCTACCAGCAATATCAAACACAGGACCGCCACTATTACCAGTTATGGTTCTAGCATCGTAAATCAAACCATAGCCATTAATGGCATTACTGGCACGAGAAACAACTATTCCCGTAGTGAAAGCAAAGTCTCTGGCAGCTCCAACCTTATCAAATACGGCTGGAAACCCACCAACAAAGACATCTGCACCCTCTACCATTTGATCAGAGTTTCCTAAAGTCGCAATAGGATAATCTTCTGGAGCCACAAAAGTAGCTATAGCTAAATCTGCGTCATTTCTAGTTTGCTGTAATACTTTAATATCTTTGACAGGATAATCTTTACCCGTGTTTGTGCGTATAGAATAAGTAGTATCTGTAGCGCAAGTAATTTTTCCTGCCCGGCCTAAATCATCACACACCACATGATTAGCTGTGAGTACAGTGTAAGTGTTACCTTGTTTAGAAATAATGACTCCTGAACCGCCGGGAGTAAGATCACCCCCTGCATTAATTTGGACTGAGGTGCTTTTAGCAATTTGAGCAATCTTTTGGGTACTAACAGTATCAGCAGCAGATGTTGGTAGAGAAATTACAATAGTTGCGATTACTGTCGTAGTCAAGATGGTATAATTTACCCTGGTAAAATATAAATTCATATTCTGATTCTGAGTCTTCTTGTAAATTCTAGTAACTATGTTTTATCTTCCTTGACAATTTCTTGTTCTTCGAGAAAAGCAAGAACATTGTCAATAGGAATAGCCCAACTGAGAGATTCCATTTGCAAATAATCTTCTTCTTTTGGTATAGTCCCATCGGTAAAAGTAAAAGCCTCAATACCTTGAAAAGGATACTTTAACAGCCCATTAATACCAATTAGTTCACCTTGCTGATTTAAGGCAGGTCCCCCACTCATCCCTTGAAAGATATCATTAGTGTTGCCTAATTGATAACCTCCAGGGAGAGTTTTAGTAATCTGCATTTTAATAGTTCCAGGTTTGACTTGAAAGGCTTTAACTCCCCAATTTCGGGTTTCTTCCATTTTAGTGATCTTCTTGCCTTTGAAGACAAAATGCCAAGCTGGAAAACCAGAGGCGTATACTGTTTCTCCCTCAGAAATAGCTTTTGACTTTGGCAATTTTACTACTTGATAATCCTGTGTACTAGTAAATTTTACCAGGGCTAAGTCCAATTTTTTCGTATTCATGCCATTGACTTGTTGCCCCTGGTAAATCTTACCATCAGCAGTCAAAATGCCATAACCATCTTCAGGACTATCAGCAACTACATGATTATTTGTCAATACTGTATAAGTTTGCCCTTCACGTTTAATGACCACCCCTGAGCCAGAACCAGATTGAGTTAAAATCCTCACAGTTACCTGATTGGCAATTTTGGCTGCGGTAACATCAGGCTCGGATGTAGCACCTAAAACTACTGGGGTGGAATGGGCATACAACTGAATCACACAAACCGTCGTAATAAATATTAAAAACAACCTGCGAGCTATGGGAGAAAACATGATTAATATTCAAATAATGTGGATTAAATCATGCTTACCAATTGTATATTATTAATTAGGGAAAATATCAGAATTTCATCTGTTCCCTAATTACAGGAATACCCATCACCTTTTTCCCCGCACCTCTCCCTAACCCAGGGGAGGTGGGGGAGGTGGGGGAGGTGGGGGAGGTAGGGGAGGTGGGGGAGGTAGGGGAGGGAAGAACAGAAGTTTTTTCCGATCATCATTACCATCATTACCCGTCAAAATAAATTTGACGAACTACTAGTACAGGTTGGCGTAAATAATATGACTATTAAAAGCTCCGAAAGTTTGATTGATTACAAGGCTTGAAAATGGTTCATTCACTTACACCGCAGTGTAAGTAGTGAGACAAAATTAATTACACAATGTCATTGCGTTAGCGCAGCGTGGCGTTAGCCATATGGAACGAAGTGAAATGAAGCAATTCCAAGGGTTGTGATTGCTTCCCTTCCCTCGCAATGACTGTAAATATTTTTGTCCAATTACTTACTAGCAACTTGAGTTAATAATTACAAACCACGGGAGTTATCTTGAACGGCAGGTGTCTTTGCCGGTTGCCGACCAGAGAGATTACGGTTTCTTGTTAACACATCTTTCAATTTGATCTGTACACGACCTTGTGTTTCACGGACGGAACCTGCGCTAGAACCTTCACGACTGATTTGCATGATTTGGGCAAGAACTTGGTCTGCCTTCTTGGCATTTTCTGGTTTCAGTGTAAACAGAGTATTGCGTCCATTGCAACCAGTGTCATTTGCTGAAACTACGCAAATGACAGTTTTATTGTTAACTCGACCGGTCATCAACACAACATCCTTGAGGCTACCACCACTTTCAGCTACAGCTTGATTTAATTTTGGTGTCACGATTTGGCAACGACCTTGGGGAGTAAATTTCTCACCAAAATACTTTGAAGCTGCTGAAGTCCAGATAATGACAGGGATTGGCTGACCACCGGGTCGCTGACCAACCGTAGCCACGCTACCATCACCCTGGGGGACGCAGGTAAATTTAGTCCCAGTGTTGGCTACCTCCGATGGTTCTACATCTGGCATCGCACTACTGTTACTATTATCAATTGTATTATCCACTGGTGGTAAGGCTTGAACCGTATCTCCCAAACCAACAATGCTAGATATGGCTAAAGTGGCAACTACAATCGCTGTTTTTAATTGATATTTCATAAGACTCCCTAAATGTTAAAAAGAAGAAGAAATGAGACTTTTCCAGTTTTAGACTGATGTAAATGTCTAGTTTTCTCTAGACTTTATTAGCAGGATGTTGATAATTACAAACCACCGGGGTTATTTTGAGCAGGAGGGTTTCTTCTGGTTTGCCGGAGTGGGTGATTGGCATTCATGGTTAGCAAATCCTTCAATCTCACCTGGACACGACCTTTTGTTTCCCGAATTACGCCGGCACTGGAACCCTCACGACTGATTTGCACGATTTGGGCAAGAATTTGGTCTGCCTTCTTGGCATTTTTCGGGTTGAAGGTAAACAGAGTATTATTGCCATCACAACCAGTGTCATTAATAGAAACTACGCAAATGACGGTTTTACTTCCGACTTGACCGTTCATCAACACAACATCTTTGAGGCTACCACCACTTTCAGCTACAGCCTGATTAAATCTTTCTGTCACGATTTGGCAACGGCTTTGAGGACTAACTTTCTTGCCAAAATACTTGGAACTATCTGAAGTCCAGATAATGACAGGGATTGGTTCTCCACCAGCTCGCTGACCAACGGTGGCTACGTTACCATTTCCGTCAGGTACACAGGTGAATTGAGTTCCTGTATAGGATTCCTCCGACGGATCTACATCTGAATTAACACTATTATCTACTTTTGGGAAAGCTTGAACTGTAGACCCCAAGGCAAAAATGCTGGAGAGGGCTAAAGTTGCCGCTATCATCGCTGTTTTCAATTGATGTTTCATAAGACTTCTTAAATGTTAAAAATGGGAGGAGATAAGCTGTTCTGGATCTGATTTACGCACGAACCACAGAGGCACAGAGGTCACGGAGAAATTAGGGTTTGAGAGATATTTTGTTTGTGTATACTGAAAACGGTTCATGGTTTAACCAATATTAAACCCCTCTGGTAAACCTCTCCCTAACCCGCTTACCGGATGTCTCTATAAACCCCCTTTTCTCCGAGACGAAGTAGATGTAGGGGAATCTGCTAAAGCTTTGAGGTTACCAGTAGCCTGATTATATTGGTAACGTTTAGCTGTTAAGTCAGGATGGGGCGTAATGCAGTATCGTCTGCTACTCATGATGATGGTGACGACTTCGCTACCAGGGTTACAGGCTATAGGTGTTAGTTCCCATTTTTTTAGCAGTGCTATGTTAGGATCATCGGCTGATAAATCAGCGTTTTGCGAAGGATCTGGTGTTTCTGTCGTTGTGACATCAAACATGGTGTTGTTTTTCGTAGCATTGTTGAAGTTATAACGACCATTATTAGCAATGACATTGCCACCTGGGTTATTACTAGTCCCCAAATCAGGTAAAGCATCATGAATGAGAACAACACCATCCCGAGTGTTGTTCTGAATTGTATTTTTACGCACTGAAGGTTTAGCGGATTCGGAAATCACTATACCATCTTTGTTTTGAACGATTTGATTTTCTGTTAGCAAGGGCGCGGAAGTATTACCAATGGCTAAACCAAAGCCGTTATTCTGAAATAAATTATTACGAACTTCTCCCTGGCTTGATTTGGTTAGGGAAATACCGTTGGCGCTGTTTTGTACAAATCTGTTATTTTCAATTTTAGGATTTCCTGTACCTGTAACAAAAACTCCGTCTCTAGCATTGTTAGTAAAGGTACTGTTTTTGATCGTTGGGTTAGTTGATTCTACCCATACACCTGTACCCCTTTGATTGGTGTTGGTGACGGTTACACCTTCGATTGTGGTATCTTGATTTGTCAGGATGGTAATATTCTGTTTAGCGAAGGTGCGACTGATATAATCACCACCACCGGAAATAACTACTCTCTCACCCCTGCTGGATTCATCACCCCGTAATGTTACGCCTGGTTTGAGTAATATGGGGAATGATTCGTTGCTATAATTACCAGGAGCTAATTGAATAACTGTACCCGGTTTGGCTTGACTGAGGGCGGAAGTAATGGTTTTGTAGGGGTTTGCTGATGTTCCAGCTTCAGCAGCATTTAAACCATTAACAGGGTCAACATAAATTACTCGGGCAACGGGAGGCAATTCGGCTTGTACTGGGAATGTGACAATTAGGGAACTAGATATGGCTAATGTCGCCACGAACCAAGAGGTTTTTGATTTGAACCGATTACTCATAAATAACTCCTTGATTTGATGAGTATATGCTTATTTTATTAAAAATTAAACCATAAATACTAGGATAATCTCAAAGTTATACATATACATTACTTATATACACCTGATCCGGATTAGTTGCTAAAATCCCCGTCATTCCGTTGATAATCCCAAAATCCCCGGTTTGAGCAACTCAGGAAATGCTTATGAAACGAAAAAAAATCTAGCAGGTTGGTTGTAGGTCAATACTTGTCGGTTAAGCTCAAACAATGAAATTGTGTAGGTTGGGTTGAGCGATAGCCATTGGTGTCAACTTAACGTAAAACCTCTATCCCGCAAAGAACTCAAGTCATCTCATTCCCAGTCAGAGACTGGGAATGAATTCTAGAAGGCTTTGCCTTCAATAATATTAGAGGCAGAGCCTCATTAACTGCATTCCTAGTCAGAGACTAGGAACGAGATGTGGTAGGGATTTGAGCTTAAGTTGACACCAATGAGCGACGGCTATTTGATCCCGGTTCTCAATTGTTTGAGTATGCCACCAATACCGACGAAACCTGTATTTCGAGAGAGATTCTTGAGAGCTTTCGGTTCACTGTTGAGGATAATCCCGTTGTAAGCAACAATAGCATCATTCAGCTTATTGATATTTACACTTAGCCCAGCACCGCCTTGAGCAATGACATAAACAGGTTTGAGAGCTTTGGTTCCTGCTATCAGCTGTCCTGATGTTGCTTGGGCTAGGGGCTGATTTGGTAAGGAAGCGTTAGTAGAACCAAACAAACCTGTGAGAGATGAGACTAGTGCTGTTGCTTGTTGTGGGGAAATACCCGCAGCGGTGAGACTGTTTGTCAGAGCTACCGCAGCTTGTTGTGACCCAGCACCGCCTGTGACTAGTGAAGCAACGGATGCTGTACCACCATCCCCGCCCGTTGTACCATCCCCGCCTGTTGTACCGCCTGTTGTACCACCTGTTGTACCATCCCCGCCTGTTGTACCATCCCCGCCTGTTGTACCACCTGTTGTACCACCTGTTGTACCACCTGTTGTACCACCTGTTGTACCGCCTGTTGTACTAAGAGTCTGAACAATAGCAGCAGCCAACTGATTCACAGCAACCTGGACTTGTGGTGCAAGACTCATCACAATAGTATTTGGCGTTGCACCTTCTGTCACAGTGACGCTAGATGAAGTTGATTCTACGGTCGCTACTGATATCGGAACTGTCGCAGTTGTGTCACCACCTGTAGTTGTGTCACCACCACCTGTAGTTGCGCCACCACCACCTGTAGTTGTGCCACCAGTTGTAATAACCGCCGACGTAGTACCTGTTGTGGAAACACCAGTTGTAATGGCGGTTGAAACACCAGATATGATGGGAATGGTGATAGAAATTCCTGTTGCTGTTGTTGCTGTTACTGCTGGTGTTGTTGTTCCTCCTATCGTTGTTGTTGTTGTTGGTGTTGTTGTCGTTGTTGTTGGTACGGCAAACCCACTAGTTTGTGAAGCACCAGTAGCAGCGCCAGCATCAACACCGGCTGAACCTTTACTGGGACTGAAACTCTGGGCTTGGCTTGGTAACTGCCAAGCAAATAACAGCAGAGGACTCAAGCTGAGGGCAAAAATGAGATTTCTGGTTTTCAACATGATGATTATCTAAAATATGGAACTGTTTGACAATTGATGCTATAGTCGCTGATTACCTGGATATTTTTTGGCTATAATATCCCTTAAAATCTTTATATACAAGGGTTTCAGGTTTATCGCCACGCTACTCTATCAGCAAGCCCTATTTAGGCAAGAAATTGAAACCATAACCTATACTTAGCGCAAATGTTGTACCGCCTACACTGTTATCTGTGAGATCCGCACCTTGGAGTGTAATTGTTAAGGGTAACGTAGGTACAGGCACGAAAGAAGCGCCAAGGTTTAAGCCAACTCCACTCCAGCCAAAGCCCACACCGACTTGGGGATGAACTTGCACACCTGCTCCAGCAAATACACCAGTACTGGCGTTACCTTGCCTAAAGTCACCACCTCCAACCCCCAGGGAGAATGAGACGGGCATTTTATTCACAGCATCATTAGGCTTTAAAAGAGAGTAGCTTGTTACCACACCATAGACGCTGGAAGGCCTGATCTCTTCATTACTGTCCTTAGTTTGATACTGGGCAAAGGCTTTCCAGCCAGCAGCTACACCAACTTGATTGGTTCCTTTAGCGTAGACAATGCGGTGAGCTTTTAAGTCAAAGGTGCCATTAGAGCCAAATTTTTTGATACTACCGTTGTTGAAGGATAATTCTAGACCAACTAGTTTCTGGGAATTCCCTAAACCAAAACCGACGCTAGTGCTTCCGTCTATGTCATTTATAGAGTTACCTCTATTACCAGCGGTTGCTGCTGATGCTCCCACAAACGCATCACCCATGTTAGCGCCGAAGGCACTGGGAGCAGCAAAACTGAGTCCAGGTGGGTAGGTTTGTTTAGGTGCTACTATTTTAAGTTTGATGAGGGGTTCAACTAGTAGCTCTTGGCGGATTTTATTAATATCGTCCGGATTGCTGTCCGCTGTTTGTGCAATTAGTTGTGGTTGTTGTTGCTCAGAAATAGATTCAACCTTTGGTTCTAATTTGGCGGCTGTGACTACTTTATCTGTGATTAATTCACTGGGCTGATTTTCAGTTACTATGTCATCTGCCGCAGATGCGGAATTAACTGAAATGGTGGTGGTAATCAGCAAGCTTGGCAGGGTTAGCAATAAACCCAAGTAGCAAAAGCTTTTGTAGTGATTAATTAGTATAAGAGAATGCTTTTTCATCTATATCACTCCTCACAAGATGTTATTCAGTGGCAACAATCCATGCCCCTGTATACAGCTATACAAGATAATTTTTGAATTTGACTGAATTAAGTAGGTGGATGTGAAATATACTGCGAACGGTTCATAGTTTAACCAAATATGAAACCCCTCTGGTAAACCTCTCCCTAACCCTCTCCTAAGAGGAGAGGGAAAAGGAATAATATTTAATACTGGAGAGGCTTTGAACTGGTTCTTTGTATGATAAAAAAGTCCAGCTTCTAGCCGTTTTGAGTATAACCAAAATGTGTAACGATATGTAAATTCACCTCGATGGGTTATTATCGTTGAGTTTTAGCCATTTCAAAAAACGAAATATATTTTGATTTTCCTCCGCCCAGGTACTTAATATTCAGACGAAATACTAACTATTTTGCATATATATCTACAAAGGACTTGACCACACACTTTTTATTGTACAGGAAATGTAACTTTAAAGGCAAGCTTTACATAAGTAAATATTTTCTTTAAATTAACTACGAGTTTTTAAATATATATAAGCTAATATTAGGCTGTAGCAAATTACTACAGCGCAGGATGTGAAAAATTGGGGAGAGTTTTTTGTAAGGGTGACAAAATAGCAGTTCTGGATTGTTTTCTCAGGAAATGCTCTCAATAGTTCTTACAATTTAACTTGTGCTAAATGACTGCGGGGGTTGTAAGTGCGGATAGCCCGAATTTTTTCATAACATTCTCGTTCTTGGGGGGTGAGGTCTTTGGGGGGAGCGATCGCTACTTTGACAAATTGATCACCACGTCCACCTTTAGCTATAGGCCAGCCCTTACCACGTAAGCGCAGAGATTGACCAGAACGAACTCCCGCAGGTAGCTTAACACTGACATGACCATCGGGTGTAGGTACATCTATCGCTGCACCTAATGTGGCTTCATCAGGGGTAATTAAGACTTCGCAAACCAGATTGTCCCCTTCTATTTGGAAAAAAGTATGGGGTTGTAATTCTACCTTTAAGTATAAATCTCCCCGTTGTTGACTCATGGGGTTAATTTGGCCTTTTCCTTTCACCCGTAAACGAGTCCCAGTTTTAGCACCACCAGGAATACGCACATCAATAGTTTCGTTTCCTAAACTAAAGCGTTTTTGAACACCGGAAAATGCTTCTGCAAAAGTTAAAATAATTACAGCTTCTGTATCTTGTGTGCCACCAGTACCGCTATCTGGAAAACCAAAATCGTTAAAACCGCCACCTGGTCTACCGGAAGGAGTCCGATAAGAGTAACTTTGTCGTCCGCTGCGAGGACTTGCACCACCAAATAATTCGTTTAAGAAGTCATTAAAACTGCCGTATTGACCAAAATCAACTCCGCCCATATCCCCAGGACCACCACCGGGAAAACCTTGACCGGCTTGTTTCCAATATTGACCAAATTGATCGTATTTTTTGCGTTTATCTGGGTCTGATAATACTTCGTAGGCTTCATTAACTTCTTTAAATTTGGCTTCAGCCTGTTTGTTATTGGGGTTAACATCAGGATGAAATTTACGGGCTAGTTTGCGAAAAGCTTGTTTAATTTCTTCTGAAGTGGCGGTTTTACTAATTCCTAACATTGCATAATAGTCTTTAAAGTCGGTTGCAGCCATCTACTAGCCTCCTATATAAGTTTACGTGGCGTTGCTGATTAAGGGTATGAATTTTAGTCTCACGCAAAGGCGCAATCACGCTTCGTGATCTCGAAGAGTAGACGCAAAGGTAAGATTTTTAAAGGTTCAATTTGGAAATTTCATACCTCGATTCAGCAACGCCGTTTACGTTATGTTTTTCTAACTTTTATTTGGTCTAATCTCAGATAAAAAGACCCTGACATTAGACTAACAAATCATTCCTATGATCAAGTGTGGTTCTTGCTGAATGGGCGATCGCAATTCCCGTACTTCTGCTATGATTAAAAGAATATAAGCTCGTCTATTCCTTCTTCTACACTGGGGGGAGCATCCTGGAGTTGACGGTGCATTCGGAGAATTATATCTTGGGGAACTTGGCGAATCCGTCTTTGATTTCGGGACAAACATAGCCAAACTGGAGTTTTTACCCAAACCCCCATGATATAACTAAAGCCACAATCACGGGCGAGAGTAATTACTTCCCGACGATTTTTCCTTTGGGCGTTGGTAGCATCAAAAATCACTTCTTGATCTGCGGTTATGGCTTGCTGTAATTGCTGTTCCAGTTCGCGCCAAATTAGCAGCCAGGGTCCTTGAATTGCTTCTGAGCCAAAAAGCTGCCCTCGGATAGCATCTGTGGAAATTAGCTGCATCTGAGGGCATTCTGTCAATAATTGTTTTGCTAAGGTTGATTTACCGCTACCAGGAAGACCAATTAGCAAAATTAATTTAGTCATAGGGAATAGGGAATAGGGAACAGGGAACAGGGAACAGGGGACAGGGGACAAGAAAGATAAATCATCCAATTACCAATTACCAATTACCAATTACCAATTACCAATCACTACTAACTAAATGATTGTACCATCAGGAATTAAAGCACCCTTGAGAACAACGACAATGCCGCTACGGATATAGAATCCTTGCTTTTCTCTTTCTGCTTCTTGGATGTTGTCTTTGTTGATAATTTTCACATTGTGACCAATGCGGGCATTTTTATCAATGATGGCACGACGAATAATGGTGTCTGTACCAATACCGACGGGAACATCATCTTGTTCTAAACTGCATTGTCTTTCTACAGATGGTTGGTAATAGTCAGCACCCATGATCAGGGTTTCTTCAATTACCGATCCTGATTCTATCCGCGATCGCACTCCCAAAACTGAATGTTGAATCCGACAATCTTTCAAAATACAACCGTCGCCAATCATAGATTCTGTGATTTGGCAATTCAACAGTTTAGAGGGGGGTAAGTAACGAGCGCGAGTATAAATCGGTGCTGCTTCATCGTAGAAGCTAAAAGGAGGTAGGGGTTGCTTAGTCAGGGCTAAATTAGCCTCATAAAAAGATTCAATTGTCCCAATATCTTCCCAATAGTCGTCAAATAAGAAAGCTTGAACATTGTGATCCTTCGCTGCGTCAGGAATAATTTCCTTACCAAAATCAGTCCGTTCTAAAGATTCTTTTAGCAACTTAATCAAAACATCTTTTTTAAAGACATAAATCCCCATTGAGGCGATATATGGCTGTAATGCAGCTTGTTCCTTTGTCAACCCCAAGATGGTGGTATCAACACGCATTTGTGCTAAAGCTTCACCTTTGGGTTTTTCGCTAAAGTCAATTACCCTACCTGAATCATTAATTTTCATCAAGCCAAAGTCTGAGGCGCGACGATCATCCATAGGAATTACAGAAAGTGTAATATCAGCATTGGTATCTCTGTGACGCTGGATAAATTGTCGGTAATCCATGCGGTAAAGATGATCACCGGAAAGAATCAGAAATTCTTCTACATCCCACTCTTGTAACATCCAGATGTACTGACGCACAGCATCAGCCGTACCTTGGAACCAGTTGGGGTTTTCTGGGGTTTGTTGTGCTGCTAACACTTCCACAAACCCATCGCTAAACCCACTGAAGTTGTAAGCACGGGCGATGTGACGATTCAGAGAGGCTGAGTTAAATTGAGTGAGGACGTAGATTTTGAATATTTCCGAATTGATGCAGTTGCTAACAGGTATATCTATTAGACGATATTTCCCTGCTACTGGTACTGCTGGTTTGGCGCGGAGTTTAGTTAACGGATAAAGCCGGGTACCCGCACCCCCACCCAGAATAATTGCTAAAACTTTTTTCACAAAATTTCTCCCAACTGCCTTTCACTCTCATCTACAGTTTAGGACTGTATGTAACAACTAATAAAGGGGGATCAAAGAATCTTAGGGATGAATTTTTGAGATGGCAGTAAATTAGCCAAAATAGAACTTATGTACTATAGTAGTGGGTGGCAGGAGAGTCTAAATTTATAGTTGAAGCAGTATTGCCAATATGAACATTTTGTGCTACTTTTAAGTAGCAATTTACCATTAAAGTTATCATGTTTCAACAACTAAGTAGGTTGGCGTTGAAAATTGTCGTTATGGCAAGGCAAAAGGCAAGAGGCAAGAGGCAAGAGTGAAGAGGGTTTGGGCGATTTTACGTTTCTTTACACAGTTTGGTTTTATTGTGTTCACCTACTTATCACTATTTGAAGATAGAAATACTCATATTGCTAACTGTTTTTATAGAAGCATTGAGGAGTCTGGTTTTAACTATCAAGAAATTGATATAGGTGATATCACATTTAAAGCAGGACAAACAGAGTCAGTACATAGATGGTATCGGTTGACCCCTAGCTATTCGCCAAATTTAGTTCGCTTTTTTATTGATATATTTAAAATTAGTAAAGATGATTTTGTCGTTGATCCATTTAGTGGTAGAGGCACAACAGTTATTGAATGTCAGAAGCATGGAATTAAGGCTATGGGAATTGAGATTAATCCTCTACTTCAGCAAGTGGGAAATAAGTCGTTACTATGGAATATTGATAATACGCATTTAATTAATATTTATCTTGAAGAAATATTTGATACGATTAAAAAATATCAGACATTTTCACTAGAAGATGTTATTGAGATATTCAATACCAGAGTTCCAATTATTCATAATGTCTTTCGTTGGTGGAAAATTCATGTGTTAAAGAATTTGATTATTTGCCGTGAGATAATGAATCAGGAAAAATATAATCCTATTTCTGAATATATCTGGTTGTCTTTGAATAAAGCGTGTTTAGATTGTGCAAATATTCATAGAAATCATCCAACTATTACATTTGATGA
Organism: Anabaena sp. WA102; assembly: GCF_001277295.1. Classification (NCBI taxonomy): domain Bacteria; kingdom Bacillati; phylum Cyanobacteriota; class Cyanophyceae; order Nostocales; family Nostocaceae; genus Anabaena; species Anabaena sp. WA102. Next base: position 3,298,285 of record NZ_CP011456.1, read on the forward strand.
TAATCATCAGAGGGAGATAGATGTTTATTTGGAAATTAGTACAAATCTCCAGAACATAAAAGAAGATTTGATCAATCTCAATCAAGATCAAATATTATTTTCAAATTTCAACTCTATTATAGTCAGTAATTCCACAAACAACTTACAAAATATAGTTATTGATCGTTCTATAGATTTTGTAATTACTTCACCTCCTTATCCAAACCGTTATAGTTATGTTCATCAGACTAGACCTCAATTACACTTCTTAGAACTCTTAGAAGATGTTCGTGAAGCTACGGAAATAGATTTACAAGCAATAGGTGGAACATGGGGTAGAGCGACTTCAATTTTACAGAAGGATTTAATTAGAGTTCCTGATGAGATTAAGCCATATCTTTGTTATTATGATGAACTCAAAAATCAAAACCTCTTGATGTGTAATTATGCCACCAAATACTTTATTGATTTGTGGAAACATATAAAATGTTTAAAACAGAGCGTATCCAGAAATTTCCAGGGTGTTTATGTTGTCGGCAATTCGAGGCTTTCCAATGTAGAGATATTTACAGAGGTAATTTTAGGTAAGCTTTTTCAACACGAGGGTTTTGAAGTTGAGAAAATAATTTCCTTTAGGAAAAGAGGTGGTAAAAAACGTTTGTATGAAACAGCAGTATGTATTAAAAATTAGAGAAAATATTATCTATCTCTTTTTTCAAATATTTTGAATTTCTCTGAAGAAAACTATAACTATAAAGGTCAAATCCAGTAATAGAGCGCACTAAATTAAAACTGTTTATTCCTTCGTAGAATTCCTCTTTGTTATTGATACCAACATAGCTCTTGTAAGGTTTAAATTCTGGGCGTTGCTGAATTGAGGTATGAAATTCCCAAATTGAATCTTTAAAACTCAAACCTCAGTGCGTCTTTGCGCCTTTGCGTGAGACTAAAATTCATACCCTTAATCAGCAACGCCAAATTCTGAAACTTTTCTAATATTTACTATGGCTATATTCAATAACTCATCCTCATTTATAATTTTGTGTTTTCCCCATTTTCTAGTTGATTATCGAATAAATCTTTAGCTGTAACTTGAAGAGCATCAGCTAAACGAAAAATATTCATTAAACTAATATTTCGTTCACCTCGCTCTACAGCACCAATGTATGTACGATGTAAGTCAGATTTTTCAGCTAATTCATCTTGAGAAAGTTTTAAACGTTTTCTGAAATAGCGAACTCTGATCCCAAAAGCGTCCATTCTAGCATCCATATTTAAAAAATGTGTGCTTCAATAGATTAAACATTCTACCTCATCAAAACCAAATTATTATATAATTTTATCTGAGCTTTACTCTGGTTCTAAAAAATTATGGCTTTCAATTTAGACCTGATTTAGCTCATTTTTCTTTACCCAGAAATGGCGATCGCGCGATCGCATCCAGACTCTTTAGCTTGACAAAGAGCATCATCGGCACGTTTTAGTATCACTGTGTCGGTTTTATCATCAGCTTGATAGACAGTTACGCCAATACTGATAGTAATTTTCATGGGTTGAAAGGTAGTATCTATCTCTAAATTACGAATTTGTTCACATAGATGTTCAGCTATTTCCATCGCTTTTTGTAACGTTGTCGCTGGTAAAATGATCATAAATTCCTCACCTCCCCAACGCCCTACTGTATCTTCATTGCGTAACCACTTAACTAACAGTTGAGATATTTCTTTTAATACTTGATCACCAATGGGATATCCATAGGAATCATTGACAAATTTCAAGTGATCAATATCAATTACTAAAAGTGAAAAAGGTTCTTTGTAAGATTGAGTTCGTTGAAATTCTTTTTTCAAAATTGCTAAAATGTTGCGTCTATTGGCAATTCCAGTTAAGGGATCAGTATTTGCTATTTTTTTCAATTTCTGACTTAATATTTTCTGTTTGTTTAAAGCAATTCTTAATTTATTCTCAATTTGATTGCGTTCACTTACATCTCTCATAGAAACAATTGAGACTTTTTGATCTAACCATTCAGTTTTCCCAACGGTAATTTCTGCCCGTCCGAGAATTCCCCGAGAACGAATAATATCAAGTTCTGCAACTTTTCCTACTACAATTGGTAGTCCCAATTCACGATTAATTAAATCGGATAATGGTCTATCAAACATTTGCGCCGCAGCCGGATTAGCAAATTTTACAACTCCTGCTTCATCAACAATTAAAATTCCATCTTTGATATGAGTAACGATGGTATTGAGTTTATTTTCACTTTGTTGTAACTGTCTAGTTTGGCGTTTTAGTTGAATATGTGTCCGCACACGGGCTAATAATTCTGTAGATCGAAAAGGCTTGGTTACATAGTCAGCCGCGCCCTTTTCAAAGGCTTCTAATAAATGTTCTTCTTCGTGACTAGCAGTCAGAAATAAAATTGGTATATGATGATAATCTGGATTTTTCTTAATTTGTTCGCAAACTTCCAAGCCACTCATTTCTGGCATCAATAAATCTAATAAAATTAAATCTGGTTGAATTGCTTGAAGACGTTGGAGGGCTTCTTTTCCACTTAAAGCATAGGTAATGGAATAACCTTGTGTTTCTAGGGTTCTTCCTAAAACTTGAATATTTTGAATCAGGTCATCAACAATTAATATTGTACAATCTTGGGGATTAAAAGCAATTTTTTCCATTATTTATATAGGGGTTGCTGAAAAAGTCTTCTCGTGGGGGCAGGCAAGAGGCAAAAGGCAAGAGGCAAGAGTGAAGAGTGAAGAGTGAAGAGGGTTTGGGCGATTTTACGTTTCTTTACACAGTTTGGTTTTATTGTGTTCACCTACTTATTTTCTTTTTTAGCAGACTCAAACCTTTGATAAGTAGTGAGACAGAATTAATTACACAATGCCATTGCGTAAGCGTTGCGTGGCGTTAGCCATATGGAACGAAGTGAAATGAAGCAATTCCCAGGGTTGTGATTGCTTCCCTTCCCTCGCAATGACTGTAAATATTTTTGTCCAATTACTTATATTTGTAGAATTTATGATAATCTTTTAGGGTAGCAATTTTTGTAACTTTTTGCTAATTTGTGGGAAATTAGCAGCGGTGTCAGCCAAATGAGCCAAATCAAAGGTATCAATTTGGGTTTTTAGCGTATTAGCGTATTCTATCAAATCAGGACATTTATACTGTTCTCCCCAATTTTGTAATCGCAGCGCAAAAGCTCGTAGTTGGTCAATTAGGAGGGTTTGATGTAAGGTTTTCCAGACAGACGCTTCTTCCTGTTGTAACAATTCTATCAGTTCTGGTAAATTTTCTAAGACTTGGGGCGACATTGGGGAAATGATGGTTTGTGTCTGGGAAGTAGATTTTAACTCTACTGATAACTGGGAGGGAAATAAACGTTGCAACTCACTAAAAAGATCCTGACGACTAACTGGTTTGCGAAGAAATCCTTGAGCTAAGGGTTGTAATTCTTCAAAGTCCTGTTCTTGAATGGAAGCTGTGACGATGATTACACAAATATCCGCTGTTGAGGGATTTTGCTTCAGGGCTTGTAGAACGGTGATTCCATCCATTTGTGGCATGACCAAATCTAGTAATATCAGGTCAGGATGATGTTTAATGGCTAATTTAAGAGCGATCGCCCCATTGTCTGCCATGATAATTTGGTGAGCAGTAGCATTAAAATAGGCGAAGAGCAAATCTCGGTTAGATTGTACGTCATCAACAATGAGAATTTTCAGAGCCGGAAATTGACTTAAATCATGATTTTGTGGGGTTAATGAGGGTGAAATTGCTGTGGTTTGAGTGACTGTAATTTCGGGAAATATTAAGGTGAAGGTGCTACCCTGTTCCAACTCACTTGTTACCTCAACTGTACCACCCATCATTTGCGTTAGACGGCGGCTAATAGTTAATCCTAGCCCGGTTCCGCCGTACTTGCGATTACTTTGTCCTTGACTTTGACGAAAAGCATCAAAAATCAAAATTTGATCACGGGGAGAAATCCCAATTCCTGTGTCAGCAACAGAAATTTCTAAATGGGCGTTATTCTGAATATTAGGGTTAATGCGGCTATGGACACGGATGGTAATCCCACCTTTTTCGGTAAACTTAATTGCATTACCGACGACATTCACGAGAATCTGCCGCAACCGGACTTCATCAATATATATTTCGACGGGAATGGATTCATCAACGTGGAGATTTAAAAATAATCCTTTTTCTTGCGCTCTTTGTAAGAACATTTGTTGAATGTCTTGCAGAAGTGAGGGAAGATTCACAGATTCATAGTTGAGTTTGAGTTTCCCAGCTTCAACTTTGGACAAATCTAGGATATCATTAATTAAGGTAAGCAAAGTCCGACCATTGGTTTGAATGGCTTGGAGATAACTTTGGGCTAAGTCGTCACTGACAAGGGTTTGTAATAGTTCGGAGAATCCTAAAATAGCATTCATGGGCGTGCGAATTTCATGGCTCATGTTGGCGAGAAATTCACTTTTGGTGCGACTGGCGGCTTGAGCTTTTTCGGTGGCTGCTTCTAGGGCTAAGTTTTGTTGAGCAAGTTCTATTTGTCGCTGTTCGGCTTGTTGTAGAAGTTTAGCATGAGCGATCGCAATTCCCACTTGAGCAGCTACGGCTTCTAACAGGGCAATGTCTTCAGTAATCCAATGACGTTGGTAATTACACTGATGTAAACAAATCAGCCCGTTGGCTTTTCCTTGATAGGATGTGCGAATTGCCAATATTGATTTTAGACCAATTTTTTGAGAAGTTTCTATGCTGGATGATACCAGTGGATCAGTAAATACATTATCTATAATAATCGCTGTATCTTGCTGAAGGATTTGATGAATTTGGGGATTACCGGCAATAGGTCCTAGGACTCCTTGAAGGGAAGCAATATCACCGCTCAAGTATTCTGCTACTATTGGTAGATGCTCTGTTGGCTCAAGTTCGTAAGTATGCAGGAAACAACGATCTACGCCAAAGGCTTCACCAATGCGGTTGGCGGAGGTTTCAAAGATTTTTTGGGGTTCGAGACTTTGGCGAATTTCGTCGGTGATTTGTTTTAATAGTCGTTCCCGTTGTACCTGTTGTTCGAGAATCTTTTCAGCAGCTTTGCGATCGCTAATATCAACTAAATAGCCTACACACTCTAACGGCTCATTTTCTTGATCCCTAATTAACCGCAACTGAGCAAAAAACCACCGATAGTCACCATCAGCGCAGCGTAACCGATATTCTAAGGAATAGGTATTATCAAATTCTAACCTATTTAATCCTGCTAACACCCGATTTCTATCTTCGGGATGGATATAATCATACCAAAATCCAGTTTCATCTAAAAATACTTCAGGAGAATAACCAAGAATCAACTGCACGTTATCACTAATAAAGGTAGCTCGATAATCTCTAGTAGGTTGACAACTAAATAAAATAGTTTGGCTAGAGTTCATTAAAGCTCGTAATCTTTCTTCACTTTGGAGCAAAGCCATTTGTGCTTGTTTGAGTTCGGTAACTTCCACAACTACCGCACTGACAGCCTTACCCCCATCAAGTTGATTAACAGGATAATAACTAGCAATCCAATGTCTTTGGATATTTGGTTGTGAAGGTGTAAACCCAGAAATCTCTATATTGCGAATTGGTTTTCCTGTTGTTAATACCTGATCTAAAATCGGTTCAACCCGATTGGCTAAATCTGGTAATACTTCTCGGAGTTTTTTACCAATATGTGCATTGGCTGGTAAACCATTAATTTCCGCCATTGCTTCGTTAACTCGCACAAAGCGGAATTCTTCGTCATGAAGTACCAACCCCACAGGATTTGTATTATAAAGTTTTTCTAATTCCTCCGTGCGACGTTGTAGAGCTTCCTGGACTTGCTTAATTTCATTAATATTTACAAAAGTAATGACCACACCATCGGCTTGTCCATCATCTCTGAGATATGGATATAACCGCATCAACAAATGATTTTCTGTATTATTAATTCTTACTTCTTGTTCAATGGGGCGTTCTGTTTCCACTACCCGCTGTAATAGTTCCAGCAGATTGGGACAATTCATATTATGGGTAATATGCTGAACCGGACGTTCGACATCAGTTTCTAACAGGTTAATAGCAGTTGTAGCTGCGGGAGTAAATTTACGAATTCGCAATTCTCTATCTAGGAAAATTACGCCAATTTCACTACTTCGCAGCAAATTATCCACGTCGTTGGATAATTCTAATAATTGACGAATTTTCGTTTGATATTCTGTATTAACTGTATATAGTTCTTCGTTAACGGAATGTAGTTCTTCATTGGTACTTTGCAACTCTTCATTAGAAGCCAAGAGTTCTTCATTAGTGGCTTGTTGTTCTTCGTTAGTAGTTTCTAATTCTTCAATTGTGGCTTGGAGATTTTCTCTGGTTTGCTGTAATTCGTATTCTAAATCAAGAATGCGTTGGGTTGCTTCCGCGTCTTGCTGAAAAGCTTCAGGACGGTTGGGTAGAGAAGGACGTTCTTCATTCTCAATAATTAACATGAAGAAGTCAGTCATGCGGGTATCTCCCGTATGATAGGTAACTTCTAAATTGACACTACGAATATTATTGCCCTGATTTAAGTGAATATTACCGTAAAGAACAGTTTTTCGTTCGCGTTTGGCACGATGTAGGGCAGTATTAATAGGTAATTTTAGGGTAGTTGGGACTAAATCAGCGATCGCTCTGGTCATTTGTCCTTCTGGGACTTGCATAATCTGTACCATATCAGTAACGACGTGAAATAGTTCCAAATCATCATTAACTAACAAACAGGTACATTGTCGGCGGCGGACAAAAGCACTAAAAGCCGCACCCAAAGCTGGATCAAATTGCACTGTCCCCCGTCTGGTTTGACTAGGACGGGCGACAACGGGAGTTATATATTCTAAATTTTGATTCAGAATCGGTAAACGCACATTTCGCCGCTTTTGATAAATTTTAAACTTCTCATACAGGGGACTAAATTCTTCAATTAATTCCCCTGGTGTTTCCGCTGCACCCAACAACAAAATACCCTTGTGCATTAAGGAAAAATGCAGCATCCTCATCACGTGCTGTTGCAAAACTGGCTGCATATATATCAGGACATTACGGCAGCTAATCAGGTGCATTCGCGTAAATCCGGCATTTTTCGCCAAGTTGTGGGGAGCAAAAATAATCATTTCCCGCAACGCCCGCGACACATGGAAATTCCGGTTACGGAAGGTAAAATATTTTTCTAAGCGTTTACGAGAAACATCAATACTAATACTTTCAGGATAAATCCCTTCGGCGGCTTTACTTAAAGCGGCTGCATCTATATCTGTGGCGAAAATTTTCACACTCAGTTGTTTACCTAAACGGTTGATGACTTCATCCATCAAAATCGCCATAGAATAGGCTTCTTCCCCGGTAGCGCAAGCTGTCACCCACACCCGCAACTGTTGACCATTTTCCAAAGGGCTAATTAATTCGGGTAAGACTTCTTTATCTAAGTATTCCCAGGCTTCTGAATCCCGGAAAAATCTTGTCACCCCAATCATTAAATCATCGCGTAGCAGCGCCCGTTCCTCACTGGAGGTGGTTAGATATTGTACATATTCATCTAAGAGATTATGCCCACTCAGGGAACAACGGCGGTAAATGCGGCGGCTGAGAGTGCTGGGTTTATAATAGGAAAAATCGAGCTTTTCGTATTGATTAAGAATTTGAATAATGGCGCGGAGTTTCTCTGATTCTAGTTCTGGAAGTAATGATTCCCCTGGACTTGCTCCTTGGCGCTGCATTTGGATGATTTCATAAATCGTCCTTGCCATTTCTGCCGGTGGTAGCACTTGATCTACAATACCTGTAGCGATCGCACTTTGGGGCATCCCATCAAATTCTGCTGTTCCTGGTGACTGGACAAAGGTTAACCCACCGGACTCGCTAATGCTTTGTATCCCCCTTGTGCCATCACTTCCCGTTCCTGAGAGAATCACAGCCATTGCTTGTTCACCATGATCTCTTGAAAGAGAATCGAGAAAAATATCAATGGGGAAATTCGGTTGTTGTCGCGGCGGTTCGCTTTGCTGAATTAACTCTAATATCCCATCATTAACAACTAAATTATTCTGAGGCGTAATTAAATATACTGTATTCGGTTCAATCTGCATTCCGCTTTGTACCCGCTTCACTGTCATGCGAGTGCGCCGTTCTAGCAGTTCTTTCATTAAACTTTTAAAGTCTGGAGACAAGTGTTGGACTACAACGAAGGCAGCACCACTGTCTGCGGGCATATTATCAAAAAACTCTTCTAATGCTCGTAGTCCTCCCGCAGAAGCTCCAATGCCAACTACAAAGCAATGGGTCTTAGTCTCTTCAGACACTACTTATAAACTCCTAATTCTATTTGTTAACTATTGTATAGCACCAAAAGATAAATTACTCAATTTTGTGGGATGGGCATCCTGCCTGTCCTTGACCATAACATCTGCTCAAAGTCTCGAATACCGTCCATGATTCGTTCAGAGGGAACAGGGAACGGGCAACAGGGAACAGGAAAAACTCATGTTTAAAAACATGAGATTGAAATAATGACACTGTTTTTTTCGTGCTACGCATCTTTTAAAAACATCCTTTTTTTGACTGAGCTTTAAACTTGTGCAAATGAGTGTTTCTTATTTGCTCCCTGTTCCCTGTTCCCTGTTCCCTGTTCCCAGTTAAGAGTTCCCTGTTCCCTGTTCCCAGTTAAGAGTTCCCTGTTCCCTTCTTTTGTAATATTTGGGATTACTTTGAAATAACCAATATGCCATTATTTTTTTCCTTGAGAAGTTGGTCGGGTGACGGGGGCGATCGCCTATTCAAGTTGGCTAAACTGTGGTAGCGAATTATATTCGCCAAATTTTTTAGCCTTAATCTATTATTTTTCATCCTCTTCCCAATTCAAAATTTTTGAATCTAATTGTTTCAGGGTTTCTTTCACTGTATTGTCTAATGTATGACGGTCATACCCCTGGCTTGATTCTGCTTCGATTTCAATGGTAATTTTGATGTTGGATGCTCCTGCTTGAAGTGGTGTAATTACACCACGAACTAGATTAGATAGTTTACTCCAAGGTAAATCTGCTTTAAATTTGACTTTTTTAACTTTAGTTTGAGTTTTTGCTTCACTGGAAGGATTGACATTATAAGTTCCAGATGGAGTTTCAACTTTGCCAGGATTTACTAGAGGATTTTCAACCGTTGAATTACCTGATGAAGTTTGACTTATATTTTCTGGTGTTTTATTACTATGAGAATCTGAATTATTATTTGAATTATTATCAGATTGAGTTTGTAACTGTGTTTTTTCTGCTTGAGCAAGTTCAGGACGTACTAAAATAGCTGCTAATGTCACTTCATGAAGATTATCTTCATAATAAAGTTTTTCATTAAATCTAACACCAAATTTACCTTCTTTAACTCCTATTTTCACTGCTTCTAAAATGACTAATTCATTTTCTAATAAAGGTTTCTGTCCAGGAGTTCTGAGAGAGTTATTATAAATATCTTGTAAACTTTTCTCAGTTTCATTAGCACTTAATCCCTTTAAAAGTACATTTGGTGCAATCTTAGAAATAATATGGCGTTGATTTTTGAGGTGATTTTCTATCCGTTCTAGCCAAGAATTACCTTCTACTTTTGTAGCTGTACTAAAATCATTATAATCTATAGTATTTTGACCACACCATGCTAGATGACGATAAGCTACAATCAAACCGTTTACTGTGTCTTTTTTCGCTTGGCTCAGTTTGTCCTGTAAATCAGTTTTAGATGATAATGAAAGAGTCTTTTTCAGGTCTTGATCTTCTGTGATAGCACTTAAAGCCAAATAGCGTTTTAGGTGCTTTTCTAGTGTTACATAATTAGCAGCATCTACAATTACTAAAAATACTGTGTTTTTATAAATGCGAAAAGATGTATTGCTAAATAATTCTTGGGTAAATTTCTCAGTCTCTTCATCTCCCTTTTTATAATTAGGATGTAAAATCACTAATTTAAACTTAGTATGATCAGGAATATCCTGAGACTCTTTCCAAATATGGGTTTCAAAAAATTTACTTTTAGGCTGTTCTTTGATTAATTCCCGTAATTTATCTGTAATTTGTTCATCATCAATTAATTGCTCCCTATCAACAATAACTCGGTTTAGATTGGGTTCATTTTTAAAACTATAAAGAGGTTTTTCTTCATGAAAATACCAAAGATTATCGGCTAATTTTGCTATAGCATCTCCAATGATCGTAGAAGGAATACTACTATTAAGTAAGGCTATTCTTAACCAAGATAAACTAACTCCTCTTCTATCTGAACCACTAAAAGAATAGAAAAATACTCCTGTTGCTAATTTGGACGCAATATTATATTTTTCATATTCACTTCCCATATCTCTATCAATCTGTTGAGATTTACCCATGATATCGGAAGTAATAATACTATCAAATTCATTGCCAATATGTTTAATTAATTCTCGTTTTAATGCTGGATTTGATAGGTTTATTTGTGATGATTGAATTAAAGGATCTGCACCTTGTTTATAAAGGTCTTTAATTACTTCTGCTAATAGCCTTAATACTCCTCTAGTGCGCTGAAATGTAGGAAATGAACCCCATCTTTCATACAGAGTATCTATCAATTCGGGATGAAAAGGATAGGCTTGTTCTATTTTATCCCGATAGCTAATTTCTTTGACTTCTGAGGGTACATCATTACCTAGTTGTTGATAAAGACGAAAATAGGTTTCTGCTGTTTGTTTATGCTGGTCAATATCTCCTATACTATCAAATAAACGTTTTCTGACAACTTCATAAATTTCTACACCATCTACAGGTACATAAATAGTTTCTACTCTACCAGCTATTTTTTCTAATTGAGATAATGCTCTAGTTGCGGCTTCATCAAATTGTTCTAAATCACTTTTTGGTAAAGTAAGAATTAACACTGAATTATTAGAAGCGGCGATGACTTCGGTAATTTCTTGTAAAAATACTAAAGTTTGTCCTTGGGCAATTTTTTCCTGTTTTTCTAGTTGGTTAGCTTTGGTAATATATGCTAATAATTCATCTATTAAAATCAAAACTGAGCCACTTTGTTTGATGATTTCTCTTAATATTTCTTTCCCTGGAGCAATACGTTTTTGGTCATGGTCTTTAATTAAATGATAACAACCCAGTTGTTCTGCTATTTTCCCCCAAGGAGTTTTACCATTAATTACATCAGCTTCTGTTCCTACAAATACCGCTACTTTGGTACTAGGAATTGATAAGTTATTAGCTAAAGATTGAATTTGGGATAAATGATTAATTTCACTAAATGATTTAACCAGATGATAAATTGCTAATAAAGAATGGGTTTTACCACCTCCAAAAGGGGTTTGTAGTTGAATAACTTTATCTCCCGTACTATTAGCTATACAGGTTAAAACGTTACAAATTAATCTTTGTAAACCGCTAGTTAAATAGGTTTTTTCAAAGAATAAACGAGCGTCTAAATATTCTTGGGGTGCTGTACCTTTAACCACTTCTGCAATATCCACAGCAAAGGATGATTCGTTAAATGTACCGTCACAAATTTCTTTTCTTGGGGTGGCAATATTCCACCATGCTGGTAATGTCATTGTTTTTTCTCCTGTTATTTGATTTGGTAATAATATAATCAATTAGTTAAGGATAAGGGAGTAAATTAATTCCAGAAATAAAGCGATAATCACTTTGGTTCTTTGTTAGTAAAGGAAAATTATTAATAATAGATGTAGCAGCAATAAAGGCATCTGGCATTAATAATCCATGACTTAAACGGTAGGTTTTGATTAATTCTACCGTAAAAATTGATATATTATCATTGATTTGGCTAATGTCATAACGGGATAAAAATTTGTTGATATGCTGTAATTCTAGTTTGTTTCTACAGCCTACTATTAATTCCATTTCAGTAATAACGCTAATACTAAGGAACGCAAATTTAATAACCTGCAATTCTGACTTAACCTGAAATGGTGCGTTACGCTGTCGCTAACACACCCTACTTTTGCACTTTATTTAATTCATATTCCTAATCTGATTCGTTTTTTCTTCTAAATCAAGACGATTAATAGCTATGTCAATATTACGACTAACATCTATTAATATATCTGTATCTACTAAAATCATAATTTATCTCCACTCTTTTTGTCTAATATTTTTCACCCATTCAGTGCTATTTTCCATATCTGTTCTATCAGACCATATTCCAATAAAAGGCTCTTCTTTTAATGGAGTTAATTCTGGTTTTTTTGGAAGTATAGAAAGGATTTTTGTTTGCAAAATTTGTTTTTCTTCCAAGGTTAAAGTATTGATGATGTGAACTAGGGAATCAACTAATTGTAAGTTCATAAACAACTCCTTGTGATTTTGTTTGAATTTTGGCTAACATTTATTAACTAGTATTAACTAGCAAGAGAAATTACAGTTTCAGATGCTGTAGGTTGGGTTGAGGAACGAAACCCAACATTTGTAAGTTATTACTTGTTAGCTTTTGTTGGGTTTCACTTCGTTCTACTCAACCTACGGACTAGCAAGAGAAATTACAGGTTCAGATGCTGTAGGTTGGGTTGAGGAACGAAACCCAACATTTGTAAGTTATTACTTGTTAGCTTTTGTTGGGTTTCACTTCGTTCTACTCAACCTACGGACTAGCAAGAGAAATTACAGGTTCAGATGCTGTAGGTTGGGTTGAGGAACGAAACCCAACATTTGTAAGTTATTACTTGTTAGCTTTTGTTGGGTTTCACTTCGTTCTACTCAACCTACGGACTAGCAAGAGAAATTACAGGTTCAGATGCTGTAGGTTGGGTTGAGGAACGAAACCCAACATTTGTAAGTTATTACTTGTTAGCTTTTGTTGGGTTTCACTTCGTTCTACCCAACCTACGGACTTCAGATCCTCTCCCTATAGAAAAGAGGTGTAATAATTTTCCAACAACCCTGATTAAAACAACCCTAATTGTTTACCTTCATTTCCTCCCTTTTGATAACTTTCCCGTCCATAAAGTAAACCTTGTAACATCTGCTTTTCCTTATCACCATCTGGTAATACTTCAGAAATAGATTGTGCTACTTGCCAAAAGGCATTATTGTTTAATTGTCCTGTGTTGGTTAAAAGTTCTGTAATTTTCTCTCTATTATTCTTCTCCCATAATAATAACATTTGATGCAGGATATCAATCATGTTTTCTAGTTTTTCTTGGTCAATAAATTTTTTATCTCTGTCCTTGGGACTGAGGACAGTAATAAATTCTTTATCTTTCTTAATAAATCCCTTATTCCAATATTCCGTAATTTCTATACCACAAGCAGAGGCTAATTTTCGTCCTTCGTCAAATATGACTTTACTATTACCAAATGTCCAGCGCCATAGTAAATAAAAGCGGGTTTGGGGGTCAATTCCTCCCAGTTCTTGCGGGTTTTTGAGAATTTTAGTTAATGCGTATTCACTAACGGTTTTACGGATAAATTCTAATAGGGTTGCTGCTTCTATGGTGTCTCCTGCATAAGTTTCTACGGTTTGGTATTTTCCAAATACTTCTAATGCAGGACCAATAGCAGAAATAAAGAAGTCACTACCGCTGATTCCTTGACTCCAAAAATGGTCTAATCTTTCTTTGATCTTTTCCTGTACTTGGGTTTCTATTTCTTCAAAATAGGCTGTTTCTTCACTGGTGCGTTTACGACATACCATATATATTGATGATGCTAATACGGCTGATTCTTGTCCTCTTAATCTAGCTTTCATTTCGCTATGAATGGGAATACTTGCAGTTAGATATAAATTAGCTTTTGAAAGTGCATTAATAATAGTTTCCCAAGCATCTGTAGATTTATGGGCAAAAACAATAACAGCTATTCCTGATGGTTTTAAGGTGCGGGAAATTTCTTGAAACGCTTGGCCTATTTTATCTTCAAAAAATTGTTTATCTTTATTCCCATATCTGACACTATCCCAGCCCTTCATTTCTGTAATTTCTTCTGATTTAGGAGTGAGAGGAGTAGCAAATAATTCGGGGTAGTATTCACCTATTGTTCTTGATAACCAAACATAGAAAAAATCTGATAAATCAGCATAAGTAACGCTGTTATAATAAGGTGGATCTGTGATAATTGCATCAAAGTAATTATCAGGATAAAATAAATTTGTTGCTGATGATTGGGTTGTTGTAGCAAAACTAAGTGAGGATATTGAATTGCTGTTAATAACTCTAATTACCCATTCTAAGGCTGAATTAAAATCTCCTGTTGAATGACTTAATGGATTTAATTCTAAATAGTCCCATACCATACCTAATGCTTGACGGGTAAAAGTATGATTAATTTTTTCGCCTGTATTATGCCAACTACACAAAGTTGAATTGTAATCAATTTGCCTATCTATAATTAAAGCCAAATAAGTAGCGATCGCTTTAGCATAATCTTCATCATACCCTTCTTTTAAGATTAATTGATGAGCTTGTTTTACAGCATCAGCAAACGTAATTAAAGCTAACTTTTGACGGGAATTAAATAAAGATCCCCAGGTATTCATTCCATATAAAGGAACATTAAAAACACCACTCATTAAAGGTAATTCTTCATCAGGAATAGGATCAATACCCCACTTATCCCATAAATCATTCTGCTTAGATTCTAAATAAGATTGAGCATCATTAAATATTTCCATATCTTCAGCAGTTGCTAACCGATAGGTTTTACCAGATTGTTTAGGATTGTGTAAAACCACCGCAACCATTCTTTGACTAGCAATACCATCTATAAATTGTTTTCTAGTATCTTTATCAGTTAAACTACTACCACAACAGGGACAAATTACCTTAGCTCTTGCTACTGTACCCGTTGTAGGATCAAAATCAATATTATCATTTGCGACAATTTCAAAATCAATTTGATTATTTCCTGATTCATGAATAATAGGAATAATTTTTAAAGCAACCTTTTTATTATCTTTTTTAGCTAACCAAGTTTGACGCATGAGGGGAATTTCCACCCTACAATCAGGATTTTGACAAGTAACAGTTCTTGCCCAAATATAACCTACAGGGATGCGTCCATCGGTTTCATGGGGGTAAAATGTACCGATTTCCTTCTTGGCTGTTTCTAATACCCAATTACCCCATTTTTTCACATCTTCCAATAGAGGATTATATTCCTGTTCAAGTGTGGGATTTTGAACTTCTTTGTTTTTAGCATCTGCAAGTTCAATAATTCTAGTTTTTAATTGTCCATATTTTTGGGGAAATTCTAAAGTAGCTTTTTCAATTAAAACCGCTACAGGGTTTAAATCATTAGCATAGGTTTCACAACCCAATCTCAACGCTTCCAAAGGAATAGAACCACCACCAGAAAAGGGGTCTAAAACCTTGGGAGGAATCCCATTATTAGCTTTTAAAATATCTGCTCTAGCTTGATTTAATAATTCTTGATTATTAGCATTTTCCCATTTAGAAAGTTCTGCTATAAATTGATTTTTCTGTTTAATTTCTGATTCAGTAAAAGCCGGAACTAAAGCAGCATAAATAGTAGCACGGGAAGCAGCTAAAGGTCGTCTTGCCCACCAAATATGTAAGGTAGAAATATGTCCATGTCTAATGTTTTTTTCTTTAGCGGAATATTCGCTAACTTCTTGGATGGGAAATGATTGTTCTATAGCTGCTTGGTTCATGGTTTTAGTGGTTGTGAGGTTTTCAGATCCCCGACTTCTTAGAGAAGTCGGGGATCTTTTGGAGGGGTATCTTTAGCAGAGAAGTCAGGGATCTGAATTTGGTTAATTTTGCGGTAAATAGGAATCAATTAACTGCTGAAATTCCTCCAGAGAATTAACATGAATACTGGGTAAAAGTAAATTTTCCAGGATAGACATATTATCAATTCCCTTAATAGTATAGATCATCTTTTCTGGAAGATTAGCAAATCTACTGGAGAGGATTTTGATAATGTTTTCTTGACAAGTTTTTCTAGCACCAATTTCCTTACCTTTTGCTTGGGCGTTTTCTTCAATAGTGCTGAGGAATGGCATATTTAACTCCTTTTCGTAATCATCTAATTTGGTTTCAAATGCTGTTTGTAATGGTGGTGGTAAAGTCATCATTTTATCAATGATCTTAACTAGATTAATAATATCAAACTTAGTTAAGCCCTTTTGATATAATGCTCTAACTAAACTCCATTTCCATTGTTCTCTTTCAGTTAAATTACTAGTGGTAGCTTTGGTTTTCAGATGTGCCATTACTATTGTAGCAAAGAGATTATCACTTGTGGTTAGATATTCCCATTCATAGTCTAATAGTTTGACTATACTAAATTCAATTTTTACTCTACTATTACCTAAACCATATTCATAACTATTTGGTCGCCATTTTTTGTTTTCATCTCCTAATATTGCTAAACTAATTACTGGTTGATTAAATAAATCAAAAGAACGATAATTGTAGATAAACATTCTTTTTGGAAACTCTTTATCATATTGACTTTGTACTTCTATATGAATTAAAATCCAAATTATTTCACCATTTAATAACCACACTTGAAACAATTTATCCGCATACCGTTTTTCTGTTTGACTTGATGCGGTAATTTGTTCTAATTCCTTATCTAAAGATATTGGTTGTTTACTCCAGTCAATTTCTTGGTGAATTTCTGGATAGAAGAATAGTAAGAATAATTCCAGATATTCTCCTATTGCTTCTTTCCATGTATCATCATAATTTGCGGTAATGTCGCTCATAATTAATATTATATCCCTGGTTATTTTATTAATTTTATCAGATCCCGGACTTCTTAGAGAAGTCCGGGATCTAACTCTGATTGCTTTCACAATTAGCATGATAACGCCAATCATTAACGACATACCGAATTACACTTACCTCCTCAGCAGGGTTTAAATGAAGTGCTGGATTTTGAATTGTGTATAATGTAGGATTAGTTGCTGCATTTTCCACAATATAAAGCCAATATTCATCTCCTAAACGATTAGCCATTACCCATTCATTAGGAGTTAAAGAAATTGCTCCAGTAGCAGACCTAGCTTTAACTTCGATATAACGATAATTACCTGAATCATCACAGGAACGAATGTCATAACCTACATATTCTAAAGAAACATCTTGAGGATTTCTCTGCTGTTGTTTCTCGTATTCAATAGTAGTTTCCATACCAATTAATTCAATTTCTTTATTACTATGTTGGTCAGAACTGCCAAATTTAGGAACAATAGGTATGACTTGAATAACGCTTAAAATCTCAGGTTCTGAAAGATAAAGATTAGTTTGGACTCTAATATCTTCTTCTAACTTGAGTTTTTTCTGTTCTAAATCATCTCGGTTACGCTGTTCATTACCAATAATGACATCAGGAATATTATCACCTTGGATTTTTCTAATCTCATAGTCAGTTAATTTGGCTTCTGACTCTAAAATTAAAGAATCAATGGATTTTAAACCGTATTTTCGCTTAATTTGAGCATCTGATAAACGTTTCTGTAATAATTCTTGTTGATAGGGGTCTAAATAGTTATCTAAAATATAAGCTATAGCATTTTCCAGTTTAGATTTCAGATTGCTAACTTTTAATGCTTCTACTAATTCTTCTATAATTTCTGTAGATTCGTCATTGGGTTTTAAATCCCATAACACCGAAGGATTAACAATTTGAAAATTATCTAACTTGTCTTGATACAAACAGACTAATCTACGTCCGGCTATTTCTCCACTACCATCTTGAATTTCACCAGACATAAACCATAATAAACCGTCCCATTTACCATCAGGGTCTAAAAAAACTGAGCCTTTATCTATTTCTTTTTGATATTGTTTAAATAAATGTTCTAAAATTGCTTCCATTAAAGGATGACCACTGGTAACTAATTCTGCTTGTGCTTTGGAAGTAGTTTTTTTCTCAAAACCAAAGTTTAAATATTCTCGTTGTACTTCTCCATATTTGAGTTTAAATTCATGGGGTTGATTTCTTAACTCAAAAGGTACACTAGGAATACGCCAAAAGCCATTTTGACGTTTTTCCACTTTGATTTTTAAATGTTTAGCTGCTCTTAAAAAGAACCTTTCAATATATTCCGGGACAAGACGATTTTCCTTAGCTGTACGCTGTTCTTGATTAATTCGAGATAAATCAATATGACGAGTAGCTAAAGCCTCCAAACTAGCCTGTTTTACCTTATTAATTGCCTCCATGTCTGGGACTTTATCCATTTGGGCTAAAATATCATCTATGGTTCTTTTATTAGCGATCGCATCGAGAATTAAATCCTTTAAACTAGCACCTTGTAAAACATCACCAATGACATCAAAAACTCTATCTCCTAGAGCTTCTTTCATTGCTTCTAACTTATCAAATAGCTTTTGTAAAACCTGACCTTCCCTAGTATCCAAAGCCACTAAATTGTAAATATGAACTTCATGTTCTTGTCCATAGCGATGAATTCTACCCATTCTTTGTTCTAAGCGATTAGGATTCCAAGGAATATCATAATTCACCATTAACCAACAAAATTGTAGATTAATACCTTCACCTGCGGCTTCCGTAGCTACCATAATTTGAGTTTTATTTTTAAACTCATATTCAGCTTTAATCCGAGCATCCATATTTAAGCCACCATGAATTAAAGTCACACTATACTCCCACTTTTTCAGCTTTTCTGCTAAATATTCCATTGTATCTTTTGACTCAGTGAAAATTAGTAACTTTTCCTTACTTTCTCGAATTTTTCTTTCTTCTAAAACTTCCCGTAAGCGATTGAGTTTTGTTTCAATC
This sequence comes from Anabaena sp. WA102, assembly GCF_001277295.1. Taxonomy (NCBI): domain Bacteria; kingdom Bacillati; phylum Cyanobacteriota; class Cyanophyceae; order Nostocales; family Nostocaceae; genus Anabaena; species Anabaena sp. WA102. Next base: position 3,317,082 of record NZ_CP011456.1, read on the forward strand.
TCTTGCTTTTCTGCTGCTTTAGCTAACTTAACTAAAAACTCTAAATTAGTAATTTCTAACTTTAATTCATCTAAAGATTCGGCTGAAGATAATTTAGCAAGTAATTCTTCTTCTTTACTGTAGCGTTCCTCATCTTCCAAGTCTTCTAGATAATCTTCATTATAAATACCATCCTGAATTAATTTGCCTTTTTTATATAAATCTTCTAATCGTTGTTTGCGACGTTCTAAAGATTTTAAAACGGCTCTGACGCTAGAAGCCAAACGTCTTTGCAGAACAGTTAAAGCAAAAGCCACATTACGTTTTTCTTTTTGGAGAGCTTTGTTAAAGTTCTCTTCTACATAATCGGTAACAGCATTATAAAGTTTTTTCTCTTCTTCATTCAGATAATACTTAATCGTTTCCACTAAACGGGGTGGGAATAAAGGTTGTCCATCAAAGTTTTTTAAATCTTCTTTTAAACGACGTAAAAATAAAGGATTATCTGCATCTTCAATAGAAGTTGCTAACATTTCTGTATTAGCAAAGAAGTTAGGTTGTAGTAAATCCAGAAATAATTTGAAGTTTTCAGGATCTCCTCTATGGGGAGTAGCAGTTAGTAAAATTAAATATTTAGAATTACTAGATAGGGTTTCTCCTACAGTATAACGAGCAGTTTTACTAATTTTCTCTCCATATTTATAAGCAGACATTTTATGAGCTTCATCAACAATAACTAAATCCCATCTAGCATCATTAAAAGCTAACTGCACATCATTTTGTTTAATAAAATCAAGGGAGGTAATGATTTGAGGAAATTCTGTCCAAACATTTTGACTCCAACTAGCATTAACTACTCCCCTGTCTACCATCAAAAACTTCTCAGAAAAACGCTCCTTCATCTCTCGTAACCATTGGCCTTTGAGATGTCCAGGAACAACGATTAATACTCTATTTACTAAACCTCGATATTTTAATTCTTTAATTAATAATCCTCCCATGATGGTTTTACCAGCACCGGGGTCATCTGCTAATAAGAAACGAATATTAGGACTTTTGAGAATGTAATGATAAATAGCTTCAATTTGATGGGGTAATGGGTCAACTTGGGATGCACTGATACCATAAAGAGGGTCAAATTGAAAAGCATTGCGAATGCGTGTTCCTTCTAAGTATAAAAATACTGATTCAGGATTTCCTGTAAATTGAAATTGTAGGTCTTTTTGTTCTTGGAGATCAATTAATTCTTGAATAGGAATAACAGGATCATAATATTTATTAGTATTAATACCAACAGCTTCTATTTTTACTCTGGAAGTTCCTATCATTTTAGATGATAAAACTTTTACGGGTTCAGGAAATTTGTCTCCGCAAATAATGATTCCTGGCTGTAACTGTTCTATCTTCATTGTTTATATCCCGATAATTCATTCAGATCATCAATAGCAGGGGAAATTGTTCCCCCACTTCCCCAAACTTCTGCCCAATCTTGTCCATATCCATAGCTGAGGGCTTAGATCGCTCATTTTCCCAACGCTTAACAGTACCATAAGTCACATCTAGATAAGCTCCAAACTGTGCTTCAGTAAGTCCAGTCAACAGGCGAAACTTCCGAATTAGCCCCCCAATTTCGGTTTTTTTGACCACGAATGGTCTTTTTAAGATTGCCTGATTTCAGAGGAAGAAGCAACAGGGAACAGGAAAAACTCATGTTTAAAAACATGAGATTGAAATAATGACACTGTTTTTTTCGTGCTACGCATCTTTTAAAAACATCTTTTTTTTGACTGAAGCTCTAAACTGGTGCAAATGAGTGTTTCTTATCTGTTCCCAGTTAAGAGTTCCCTGTTCCCTTTTTTTGTAACAAGTATTATATCTTCTGACATAATAAGCACATTTAAAAATAAAAGCAATAGCAAAAACCGCTAATTTTCCGAGAATTCGCTAGTTTTTTAGTTTTCTTTAATGTTTGAATTGGATAAAATCCAAATATGCACCAAGTAAATCCATCGTCATCTACCAAAAGTTAGATATTAAATAAATGCCTACAGCAATTTCTACCCAGCGATAGGGGATGGTTTTGGAGGGAACTAGTAGTTCGTCAAATTTATTTTGACGGGTAATGATCGAAAAAACTTCTGTTCTTCCCTCCCTTACCCCCCTTACCTCCCCTACCCCCCTTACCTCCCCTACCCCCCTACCCCCCCTACCCCCCTTACCTCCCCTACCCCCCCTACCCCCCCTACCTTTGTGCTTTCTGTTGGACAGGAAGCCGACACTGTACCGTCAGGTCAGTGTGGGTAGTTCACTATACCTATGGTTAATATCGTTAAAGCCCAATTTCGGTCATGTTGAGACGGTGAATCATGGGTTTTTTAATACAGGTGATGCTTACAGTGAATGATAACCCTTCAGAGTTGTAATTGCTGTATCAAATATTTCACCCATCCCTAACCCTCCCCTTATAAAGGGGAGGGAACTGGATTTTTCTTGTTTCCCCCCTTTGCAAGGGGAAAGGGGGGGTAACAATGTGATGAAAATTACGGGATACCACTTTGAAAACATCGTCTCATAAAACCTCGCGGTAAGTGGGAAACTCAGCGGCTTTAGCCCTGAGTGTCAATGAAGAAGAGGGTTTTCTCTAAAAATCCTCTCGACCATTGACTTAAAAACAAAAAGATCCCCGACTTCTTTAAGAAGTCGGGGATCTTATTCCCAGCTATTTTCTCAGTTGTAAATCTACTCCAATCCTATGAGCGCAAGCAAACCCAGAAAAAGCTACTGCATTCAAACCCTGTCCGGGGAATGTACTATCTCCTACACAATACAAATTAGGAATCACAGTGCGATTGAAAGGCATTCCCAATAACCCCCACAACTTACGTTTAGGTATTGGTCCATAAGTACCATCTATCCGTCCTAAAAAGCGTCTGTGAGTACGTGGAGTCCCGATTTCCAAATAATCTAACCCAGCATCTAAACCAGGAAAAATTGCGGCTAATCTGTTAATAATTTGCCCTGCTGCTATTTCTTTTTTAGCCGTATACTCGCTTTCGGAAAGTCCCTGCCAATTACTAATCCAGTCAGGTGTAAAGGCATGAATAATATGATATCCTGGTGGTGCTAAATCCGGGTCAAGGAGGGTAGGAATAGAAACAAAAATTGTTCCTGTTGCTGTGGTCATTTCTTGCCAATCTGTTAATAAAATATGATGACATTCTGTTCCTACAGGTAAAACAAATGCTTTTACCCCTATATGCAAGCTTAAAAAACTGGGTGATTTTATATATCGTTGTTGCCAATTTTTTTCTTTAACTGGCATTTCTTGGACTGGTAGTAGTTTTGTAAAGGTGTCCCAGCGTGTGGCATTAGATACTATTTTTTTACCATAATAAACTTGACCATTTGCTAATTGCACACCTACAGCTTTTCCCTGTTTGGTAATGATTTTTGTCACTCGCGCTTGGTATTGAATTTCACCCCCCAATTGTGCTAAACCTGTTACCAATTTTTCGGCAATTTTCCCAACTCCACCCCGAGGATAATTAACTCCTCCATAATGTCTATCAGAAAAAACCATACCAGCATTAATCATTGGTGTCATGTCCGCTGGAACTACTGACCAGCAATAACACTCGATATCAATAAATTTTAATAACTGACGATCTTGAATATACTTTCGTGCCACTTCTCCCACATTTAAGGGTAAATACTTGGCTAAAGCTAGACAAGCTAAAGGATTTTTGAGAAATACCCGCAGGAGATATTTAGGTTCTTCTAATGATAACAATTCAATATTATTCAGGCAATTAAAAACTTTTTGACATTCATCATAAAATCGCCTGATTCCCTTGGCTTCCTGGGGAAAATAAGCAATTAGATTTTGGAGAAATGTTTCATAATCTCGATCAATTTTTAAATCCAAACCATTGGGTAAATGATAGTGAATCTGGACAGAATCGGGAATGGTTTCCAGATTAACATTGACTGCATCTAAGGCACGGGTGAGTAAGTTGGTTGTTCCTTTATTTCCCATGCCAAAAATCATTGATGCACCGACATCAAATGTATATCCTTGGCTTTGAAAATAGCCAGCGCTACCACCGGGAATGAGATAACTTTCAAAAACTATAACTTTTGCACCTTTGGCTGCTAATTGGGTGGCTGTCACTAAACCACCAATACCAGAACCAATGATAATGACATCAAATAATGCGGAATCCATAATCTGTAATTTAATCCAAAAAAGAGGGAAAAGTCTGCTGCTGCTGACTAATCCCGCCTGCCGATCCTTTAAAGAGAGGAGAACACTTGAGAATAATATAACTCTGATTGAGAATCTTTGTCAACTATTAATGAGAAGATTTATCAATAAATATATTTAGGGCTTGCACATAATTCACTTTTTTAACCCGGAAACTCTTAATATATCTAGGTTTTCGGTTTATATGGCTAACTATCAGCAACCCCTATTTACTCCTGACTTCTTCCTGGGCGCAGACCCTGCGCCCCTACCTTCTCCTTTCTCCTTTCTCCTTTCTTCTTCCTGACTCCTGACTCCTGACTCCTGATTCGGTGAATTCTGCTATGATGTTCCAGTAAAAAGACAATTATCCAGCCGCCCTTTTCTAGCTATGACACAACAACTCCGTGTTTATGTTCCACCTCATCCTTTAATTCAGCACTGGTTGGGAGTTGCTCGTGATGTAGCTACGCCATCTGTATTATTTCGTTCTGCTATGACTGAGTTGGGTAGGTGGCTAACTTATGAGGCTGCTAGGGAGTGGTTGCCGACTCAAGAAACAATGGTGCAAACGCCTCTGACGACCTGTGCAGCCACTTTTATTAATCCTCAGATACCTGTGGCTGTTGTGCCGATTTTGCGGGCTGGTTTAGGCTTGTTGGAGGGAGCGCAGGGTGTACTGCCTTTGGCATCAATTTACCATGTTGGCTTGGCGCGAAATGAAGAAACTCTAGAACCTACTTGTTATTTAAATAAATTACCCGAAAAATTCGCTCCCGAAACGCGGGTGTTAATTACTGAGCCGATGTTGGCTACTGGAGGCTCTATAATGGCAGTAATGGCGGAATTGACCCAAAGAGGTGTTGATCCGGCGTTAATTCGGATTATATCCGTAGTTGTTGCTCCCCCAGCGTTGAAAAAATTGGCTGCTGTCTATCCTGGCTTAATCGTTTACACCGCTACTATTGATGAAACGCTTGATGATCAAGGGTATATTGTACCAGGATTGGGGGATGCGGGCGATCGCATTTTTGGAACTTAAGCTAGGATGCCGCTAAGGCTGGAAAATAGCTAAAGTATTGTCAAAGTTGCTTATTTTCGAGAAGACGGTAAAAAATATGAGTCAGCAAGATGGTTTTGCTAGTGGTTTGTTACTGGGGTCATTGATTGGGGGTGTAGTTGGTGGTGTTTTAGGGGCGGTGATTACTTCGCGCTTAGATGCTAAGTTTGCAAATGAAGAGAATGAAGGGTTAACCGTTGGGGAAAATGATGGACAGACAGGGACTAAAAAGCGGCAAATGAGGGCTTCTGCTCATGAAAGTTTGGAAATAGAAGCAACCAGGCGATCGCTCGAAGATAAAATTGCCCAACTTAATGCCACAATTGATGATGTGCGGAAGCAATTAGGTAATGTCAACAGCAACTCATCCCAGGAAGTTAATGAGCATTCTTAAGCTTTCCCTTAGTTATATTGATTGGCTACACAATGCGACGTGAGCTAAATTAAAATCAATCATGAATCTATGTTTGACATTTAACAGGAAAGTTACCCATGAATTTACTAATTACAACCCTAGCTACCTTTGTCTCTCTTTACAGCTATTTGCTGATTATTCGAGTCTTGTTGACTTGGTTTCCCACTATTGAATGGTCTAATCAACCATTTGCAGCTTTAAGCCAAATTAGTGATCCCTACCTCAATCTATTTCGTTCCATAATTCCCCCCTTGGGTGGTATGGATTTCTCCCCTATCCTGGCATTTTTGGCATTGAACATAGTTGGTGGTATTTTAGATAGTTTAGCTCGCGCCACCTTGGTACAAGGGTTTTAAGCCCCAAATTACGATTTTCCATGTAAGGACGTTCCCAGGAACGTCTCTACAACTTTTATCTTCTCACTCGTCCGCTAAATCCAGCAGCTTTAAATTGTTTAAGTTGTAATGGTAAAGGTTGATTACTGGGGACAGTGATTCTAAATTCAAAATCACTAACTCCGGGAGGAACTTCGGCAATTAAACCCAGACGGGTGCGATTTTGTAAGGTTGAATCACCGTTAGCATCATATATGCGCCCAAAAATATCCGCATCATAAACAGTTTTGCGGGTGCTATTTTCTGCTTTACCTGTAACGATGAAGCAACTGGCAGAATTTGAACCGCTACTACCTACTATTCCACTGGACAGTTCTGATGGACATTCGTGATAGGAAATATCAGATAATTTAATCTGTGTTAATGCTAAGGCTGTGGGTGTCCATATCCAGGAAAGTAACCCCATTAGTCCTGCTATAAAAATTAACTGCATTGAGCGTAACCGCATAAAATACACCTTTGATTGGAAATTTACAAAAGTCGGCGTTGCTGTTTATAGAGGACAATTTTACCTCACGCAGAGGCGCAGAGTCTCTCCAGAGTAGAAATTTCAAATTATTGATTTTTGGTGTTTATCTAGTATTCTTAAACCTGCTTCTGGGTTTCCTGTGATAGCCATTGCTTTAAATCGGGTATAAGCATCAAATTTTGCTAAAGCTATATTAAAAATAATTGTTTGCATTGTTTTGCGTAAACGTTCATGAGGTTAAATAGGTGCATCTAATATACTCAAAACGGCTTGATTGTTTGATTCTAAACGTAGGGGTAAAGCATGAGCTAAACCCCTACACATCTGGGTTCTTTGTCATTTGGCAAAAGTTTAAATCTCACCCGTGTTTAGTATAATGATTTTGATGATACTTGAGAATTTTTTGAGATGGCAAACATCTTCTAGAAGCGATCGCTCTGGTAAAATGACAAAGTAAAGTTAGAATAGAGGAAATTATGGCTAAAGATTTTTACGGGGTATAGAATTTAAAATATATATGAGCAGCAAAACATTTAGATTAGAACTCAAAGAAGGTTTACTAATTATTCCTCCAGAAGTTAGGGAATATTTACGTCATTGTCCACAACAAACTGAAATTGCGTTAATGATTCAGTCTGCATTAAATATGAGTTTTCAGGATAGTGATTTTCCCCAAACAAGTCCAGAAGATTTTAAGATGAAGTGGTATAGTTGGTTTGAAGAAGTTGATAATTTGGAAATTATATCTTCTGATTCTGAAGTAGATGATTATGGATCAGCACTACTGGAAAAGTATAGAAGTCAAGGGTTGGATGTATGATTCTTTGTGATGCTTGTCCTCTGTTTGCCCTTGTGGATAACAAGCAGTCTCAGCACGTAGCTATCAAGAAAGCAGTAATGAAACTCTCAATACCCTTGATAACGACATGGCCATGTTTTACAGAAGCGATGTATCTTGCTTTACGTCGTGGTGGATGGGCAATGCAAAATCAGTTGGGAAAGCTAATTACCAATGATATGTTAACTTTTTATGAAGTTCAAGCAACAGATTACGAGCTTCTATTTGAACTAATTAAGAAGTATCAAGATCGTCCAATGGATCTTGCAGATGGAACTCTTGTGATTGCTGCTGAACGTCTGCAAATAAACAGGATATTGACTCTGGATTCAGATTTTTTCTTTTATCTTATCAATGATTCCGAACCTTTTAATGTTATTAATTTGAATGATTCAAAGTAGGGGTAAAGCAAAAGCTCATTGGTGTCAACTTAGGCTACAGATACCTAATTTGTTTGGCTTCCACACCCGCCCAGAAATGAATTTCCGGGCTAATAGCGAAAGTAAACTAAAGTTTACTCAAAAATTTCTGGGTTATTTAGTCATCTTCCTTAACGGGTGACAAGGCGGTTGAAGATGAGATGTGGCAATAATTTGAGAAAATAAGGGAGTAAAAAAATAGGGACAAAGAAGCCCCCGAAGCAAAAAATGTTACCACAATCATATCAAACAATTTTCCGAAAGCATTTGAGTGAACAGCAGTATTTGACACTAGAGATATTGTTGTTATTAATACAGGCTCATCGCCAAGTAAAACTGTCAAAATTGGCCAGCTTGTTTCCCCAACCAATTAAATATGAAAGCAGGAAACGTAATCTACAAAGATTTTTAGGAATAGGTAAACTCTGCGTAAAATTATTATGGTTTCCATTGATAAAATATTGGATTAGACAATCGTTAACACCAAAACAACTGAATCGAGAACAGCGCCGTTATTTTCATAAAAAACAGTATCAAAAATATGGTTATTGGATGGTAGCACTGGATAGAACACAGTGGAAGGGGCGAAATATATTTATGGTGACATTGGTATGGGGTACTCATGCCCTACCACTATATTGGGAAACATTAAATCATGTCGGAAATAGTAATTTACAAACACAGAAAAGATTAATAAAGACAGCAATAAAGTTGTTAAAAAAATGTCGAATTGTGGTGTTAGCAGACAGAGAATTTCATAGTCCAAAACTGGCTAAATGGCTTGATGAGCAAGGAGTTTACTTCGCTTTACGCCAGAAGAAAAACCTTTATTTTCAAGAAAAACCTGAACAAGAATATCAAGTTCTTAAAAATCAAGGATTTAAGCCAGGAATGTCGAGATTTTATGAAAAAGTTAAATGTGGTAAAGGGGATGAATTAGGCTTATTTAATATCGCTGTTTATTGGAAGAGAAAATATCGGAACTCTGGACCAAAAGAACCTTGGTATATCTTGACGAATCTACCAACTCTCCAACAAACTTTATGCCTCTATAGATGTCGATGGGGAATTGAGCAATTCTTTAAGGATTGTAAAACTGGTGGTTATAATTTAGAGGATACTAAAGTAAATGAAACTCGCTTTTTAGCTTTAGTATTATTGATTGTCATTGCTTATAGTTTAGCCACTATGCACGGTCAACGGATGAAAAAATTAGGTATAGAGACTTATGCCGGACGTATTCAACAACATCAGGACAAGTACCCACGTCAAAGTGATTTTAGCTTTGCTCTCTACGGACAACTATGGATTTATGGTATGGAATTATGGGCTGATTTAGCTCTGAATTTAATCAATCTCAAGCCTCATAAACGCCTCTTTTTTCAACGGGGCTTTCAGGCTCTATCCCTTATGAAACAAGCTCTTTAGCCGCCTTGTCACCCGTTAAGGTCATCTTCAGATGACTTTTGCTATGAGACTGGGAATTCATTCCCAGGCGGGCTATGGGTTTTACGTTAAGTTGACACCTATGAGCTTACTGGAACAGCAGTTAAATCCTCTCTCCGTTCTAGAACGCCAAATTATGTACTCTCTGGCAACTAACCAGCAATTAACAACAATTACTAATTTAGCAAATATATTACCTCATATTTCTCAATACCTTGTCCATTTTCTGCTTTGTCGGGTTAAGCGACAGCGCAACCCAACCCATTTGTTGGGTTTCATGCTTCAACCCAACCTACAAATCAAGGCTTTTTTTAATTTGGACAAGGTATTGATTTCTAGATCCCATTTTTTACAAGCAATAGAAAAACTATATTCACGCTCTTTAATAGAGAAAGATGGGGGTAAATACACCTTGCAACCTGTTCTCAGAGAGTATGTGACGGAAAAATTTATTCATAATTTATGATTTGATTATATGGAAGCTTGAAAAATCTGATTTGCGGTGAGATCTAATTCAGGAAAAGTTTGGAAAATAATCCGTTCATGATCTCTAAACTTACTAATTTGATATTCTTCATCAACCAAATTACAAACAGAGATTGTCGGTTGTTTAGGATTACCAATAAAATTTCTTCCACCTAAAGCTGCATAATCAACAATCCAATATTCAGGGATTCCCATTTCTTCATAATCAGCATATTTCAAATAGTAATCATCACGCCAATTAGTTGATACAACTTCAATTACTAAAGGGATAGATGCAGCATTACTAATAATAGATTGTTTTTTCCATAATTTTTCATTTACCAGATTTTCACGATTTAGCACTAATAAATCTGGGAAATAACCAGAATCTTTACCCTCTGGTCTAACTATAACTTGGTTGGGAATACCGTAGGGTAATCCAAGCCGTTTGATTTCAAAGGGAATTTCTACGCCTAGAAATCCTTTTACTTCTTCGTGTTCTCCTACTGGTTGTGCCATTTCAATGATATTCCCATTATGTAGTTCGTAACGTACCCCAGAATTTTCAGGAAGCCCAGCGACAAATTCCTCAAAGGTAGTAACTTTAGATAAGGTTTGAATCATGGCTGTTGAGTATTGCTGACAATAAAAATATTATAACGGCATCGTCATCTTAGAGGATGTTTGAAAAGTATCAGAATTAATTGAGATCCCCCCAACCCCCCTTACAAAGGGGGGCTAAATTCCTCAAAGTCCCCCTTGGAAAGGGGGATTTAGGGGGATCTGTGGGTGTCAGATCCCACACGAAAAAGTTTTCAAACAACCTCTTACAGTTATCACAATCAAGGGCAGGGTTTCCCCGCCCCTAAAGGTTTTGCATACCGCTATATCAGCAACGCCGATTTTTTTAGGTCGTATACTCAGCGTTAATTTTCACATAATCATAACTCAAGTCACAACCCCAAGCCTGTCCTGTGCCATGACCATTACCAACACTGACGGAAATTAACACTGTGTCTGATTGCAGATATTCACCATGAGCGGCTGCTTTTAAATATGCACTAGCCGCTGCTTTATCAAAAGGTAAAGGTTGACCATTTTCAAATAGTAAAATATCCCCTAATTTAATAGAGAGGTTTTCCTGTTCAAACCGGACTCCAGCCCGACCAGCAGCCGCCGCAATCCGTCCCCAATTGGGATCATGACCGAAAATGGCGGCTTTGACTAAAGATGAACCTGCAATGGTTTTGGCGATTTGACGGGCTGCTAATTCATCATGAGCGCCTGTGACTTGGACTTCTATTAAACAAGTTGCTCCTTCGCCATCACGAGCGATCGCTTTTGCTAAATGCTGACATACATAAGTTAACATGGCTTCTAGCTTCTGTGCCTCTGCCCCCATTTCGGTAATTGCTGGGGTGCGAGATTGACCATTTGCTAAAGCAATTAAACAATCATTTGTACTTGTGTCACCATCAACGGTGATAGAATTGAAGCTTCTATCTGCTGCTCTGGTTAACATTTTTTGCCAAAGCGTAGAAGAGACTGCTGCATCACAGGTAACAAAGGCTAACATTGTCGCCATGTTGGGGTGAATCATTCCTGAACCTTTAGCAATGCCACCAATTCGCACTGGACGGTCATGGATAATGGTTTCTAAGGCTATGGATTTGGTGACTAAATCTGTGGTGACTATTGCTCCTGCGGCTGCGTCTGAGCCTGTTTCTGATAGTTCTGCAACTACTTTGGGGATACCACCCCGCAATATATCCATTTTAATCCGTTGACCAATTACGCCGGTGGAAGCTAATAAAATAGATTCTGGGTTAATACCCAATTCTTTACCTAACAAGTCTGCACTTTCTTGAGCATCTTTAATCCCTTGTTCGCCTGTTGCGGCGTTAGCTTGTCCCGCATTACAAAGAATGGCTCTCGCGCTATGTTTCCCTTGTAATACTTGACGACAGTAATCTACACAGGCTGCTTTAACTTGGCTAGTGGTGAATACACCAGCAGCGATCGCTTCCACATCTGATACAATTAAGGCTAAATCCGGTAATCCCGAAGCTTTTAGTCCCGCTGTAATTCCCGCTGCTTTATACCCCCGCGCTGCTGTTACACCACCAGTAATGATTTGCCAATCTGCCATAATTTTACTCACAATTATCTATATCGCGTTTGCTGCTCAATTACTTTCCGCCTCTGGTTTGATATCAGCGTCCAGTATTTATGTCTATAAGTGAGTTTATCTGTTGATGACAATCTTTTTCTAATCACGAAAATTAAACCTAAAACAAATAAAAGAGAGCCACTTGGATAGCTCTCTAAAATCATCAGGGTGCATCTACTTAGCACGTTATATGATTCTAGCACCAAGGGGTCAAACCCCCTATTTTTTATTTTCTGTTAATGCGTAATTCTGTTTTTTTTCCTTTACGCTCTTTGGGCAATTTGTGGTTGAAGTATTTTAACGAACCACAGAGGCACAGAGAACACGGAGGGAAGAAGGAAGAGAAGATTTTTTTCAGTTATATAAAGAAAGAGAGCCAATAAAAACTAGCTCTCCCAATAATCAAGTTGCGTCTTATTATCACATTATACGATTGTCGGGGTGAGGGGTGTTACCCTACATTGGTGCATTGAGTTTCTCTTCTACCAATTGATTGGTGAGTTTGGGTTCTGCGCGTTTATCGGTTTTTTTCAGGACTTGTCCCACGAAAAAGCCTTTGAGGTTGGTGTTACCTTTGCGGTATTTTTCGACTTGTTGAGCATTAGCGGCGATGATTTCATCAATGATCGGTTCAAGAATGGTACGATCTGAAATCAGTTCTTGACCTGCAAAGGCTTCTTCTGGGGAAACACCATTGAGTAAATCTGTGAGTTTTTCCTTAGCTTGAGCGTTGCTGATTTTCCCATTTTCAATGCGGGTAATCACATCAGCTAGGTTAACAGCAGTCAGTTTAATTTCGGAAATGGTGAGTTTTTGTTTGTTTAAGTACCCAGCGATATCTTGAGTAATCCAGTTAGCCGCAGATTTGGGATTTGCACCTTTAGATATTGCACTTTCAAAATAGTCCGCAACTGGTTTATCCTCAGTTAAGACTCGCGCATCATAAGCCGAAAGTCCCAACTCATTTTCATAATAATGGCGTTTGCTTGCAGGTAGTTGGGGTAATTCACTTAACCAGGAGTCTAATTCTGTTTGGGTGACTTCAATGGGTGCTAAATCAGGTTCAGGAAAATAACGATAATCACTAGAACCTTCTTTCACTCGCATACTACTGGTACGTTGCGAACCTTCTTCCCAAAGCCGAGTTTCTTGAATAATCTTTTCTCCTGATTCAATGGCGGCGATTTGGCGTTCAATTTCATAATCAATCGCTTTTTGAATCGCACTGAAGGAGTTCATATTCTTAATTTCCACCTTAGTCCCAAATTTCTCTCGTCCCACCGGACGCACAGAAATATTCACATCACAACGCAGAGATCCTTCTTGCATATTCCCATCACTGACACCAAGATAGCGGACAATCCGCCGTAGTTCTTGGGCATATTCCGCCGCTTCTTGTCCTGTCCGTAAATCTGGTTCAGAAACAATTTCTACCAAGGGAATCCCCGCGCGGTTATAATCTACGAGAGAATAGGTAGAACCGGAAAGTCTTTCACTCCCAGCGTGGACGAGTTTCCCTGCATCCTCTTCCATGTGTAAACGGGTAATACCAATGCGTTTGCGACTGGGGTTTCCTGCATCATCTACCAATTCAATTTCTATCCAACCATGTTCGGCTATGGGTAAATCATATTGAGAAATTTGGTAATTTTTGGGTAAATCAGGATAAAAATATTGTTTGCGGTCAAATTTACTATACCGAGCGATTTGACAATTTAACGCCAAACCCGTTTTCACGGCGTATTCGAGAACTTTGGCGTTAAGTACGGGTAAAACCCCTGGTAAACCCATACATACAGGATCAATGTTAGTATTGGGGTCAGCACCAAAGGCTGTGGAACTGTTGGAGAAAATCTTGGTATTGGTACTGAGTTGACAATGGGTTTCTAAGCCAATAATCGCTTCATATTCAGTTTTTACGGGTGTGGCTGTGGTCATATCCAAATTTTACAGTTTTTCTGATTTGGTACTATTTTAACGGTTTTGTGTTGATATTAAGGGTATCAAATTCCCAAATTGAACCTTTAAAACTCAAACCTCAGTGCGCCTTTGCGTGAGACTAAAATTCATACCCTTAATCAGCAACGCCCAAATAATTAGCGATCGCATTGATTGATCACCTATATGTGCTATGATTCGATGCGATCGCTATAATATCAGGCAATAAAAGAAACAATTTATCAGGGTAATTATCCAAGCAGCATTTCGCCTGATCTGAAAAATTCGGCGTTGTTGAATCGAGGTATGAAATTTCCAAATTGAACCTTTAAAAATCTTACCTTTGCGTCTTTGCGCCTTTGCGTGAGACTAAAATCCATACCCTTAATCAGCAACGCCAAAAATTCTACAACTTCACATTAGGAGGAAGTAGCACTTTATTAATCACATGAATTACGCCATTACTAGCTTTAACGTCTGTTTTAGTAACTTTAGCGTTACCTACATACACTACGCCTTTTTTAGCTTTTATATTTACTGGTTGACCTTCAACTGTTTTGACATCACCAGGTTTGATATCTTTAGCGTAAACTGCACCCGAAACTACATGATAGGTCAGAATTTTGACTAAAGTTCCTTTGTTTTCTGGCTTCAAAAGTTTTTCTAAAGTTCCTTTTGGTAAGGCAGCAAAGGCTGCGTCTGTGGGTGCAAATACGGTAAATGGTCCTTGACCAGATAGGGTTTCTACTAAACCTGCGGCTTTGATAGCGGCTACTAAGGTTTTAAAGGAACTGTTACCACTGGCAACATCAATAATTGTTCCTACTTTGGTTTTACTAGTATGAGGTTTATTGCCCATAGGTGCAGGTTGGCTTTCTGCAAAAGCAGGAACACTGATGAAAAGGGTGGTTGCAGCTACAGTGATAGCAAGTGTTTTACTAAAAACGGAATTCATGATTTCTCGCTCCCACAAATTTTAGTTGAAATTCACTACCAAAATTGTAACAGAATTTAACAATTTATGTGCATATGTGTAGCAACGGTCAAGGTATTTATCATGAAACTCCGTCCACAACAGGTTTTTACTCCTGACTCCTGACTGGGCGCAGACCCTGCGCCCCTACACCCTGACTCCTGCTGTAACTATTCTGCCAGCATTGTTAATAACTGTGCCTCTGTCAATTGGCTAATTCCTAAATTCTGGGCTTTTTCTAGCTTAGAACCGGCATCTGCACCCACAACTAAAAAGTCTGTTTTTTTGCTAACCGAATCAGTGATTTTACCACCTGCTTTTTGAATTAAGGCTTTGGCTTCATCCCGTTTTAAGGTTGGTAATGTGCCGGTGACGACAAAGGTTTTCCCAGCAAAATTTTGATTAATTTTCTCTACTGCTTTGGTTTCTATGCTGTTGGCTAATTGTAAGCCAATGGTCTGAATCCGGGAGATTAAGGTTTGATTGGCTGGGGTGCGAAACCATTGATAGACTGACTGGGCGATTTCTGCACCGATACCATAAACGCCTGCAATATCCGATTGTCTGGCGGCTGTTAACTCGGCGACGGTGGTAAACTTCTCGGTGAGTAATTGGGCGTTGACGCTGCCAACGTGACGGATGCCTAAACCATATAATACTCTAGACCAGGGTTGGGTTTTTGATTGAGCGATCGCCTTCACCAATTTTTCTGCCGATTTTTGTCCCATGCGTTCTAACGCAGATAATTTATCTGTTGTCAATTCATATAAATCAGCAATGGAATGTATTAAACCCTTGTCTACGAGTTGATACACCAACTTTTCTCCCACACCTTTAATATCTAAAGCGTCACGACTGACCCAATGTTCAACCTCACCTTTAAGAATCGCCGCACAGGAAGCATTTACACATCTAGTAACAGCTTCGCCCGTTTCTCTCACCACCTGTTGACCACAGACGGGACAATGGGAAGGCATAATGAAAGGTTGAGTGTCAGCGGGACGTAGTTCTTTGATGACCCGGACGACTTCGGGAATGATTTCTCCGGCTTTGCGAACAATCACGGTGTCGCCAATACGGATATCTAATTGCTCAATGCGATCGCTATTATGTAAGGTAGCACGGGAAACAGTTGTTCCCGCTAATTGTACTGGCAACATTTCCGCTAAAGGAGTTAATGCCCCAGTTCTACCAACGTTAACGGTAATTTTTACTACACGGGTTGGGGCTTCTTCCGCCGGATATTTTAAGGCTATAGCCCAGCGGGGAAACTTCTGTGTAAACCCCAATTGTTCTTGGAGTCTAAACGTATTTAATTTAACGACAACACCATCTGTCATGTAGGGAGAATTCAGCCGTTCTGTATCCCAATATTGGTAATATTCAGCAACTTCAGCGATAGAATGGCAGAGTTTATGATTGGTATCCACTCGAAAACCCATTTTTTGCAACAATTCCAAAGCCTCCCATTGAGTATTGGCAATACTAGAATCATCCAAGCCTGTAATATGCAGAGTATAAGCAAAGAAATCTAACTGTCGCTGTGCTACAATCCGTGAATCTAATTGTCTGAGCGTACCCGCCACAGCATTGCGCGGATTAGCAAATAACTGTTCTCCAGCCTTTTGTCTCTTCTCATTAATTTCCTTAAATACCTGTAAAGGTAAGAATGCTTCTCCTCGGACTTCCACCTTAGCAATATTTTCTAACCCGTCAAAATTCAAACGGAGGGGAATTGAGCGAATAGTCCTGACATTTTGGGTAATATCCTCACCCATTACCCCATCTCCTCGCGTTGTCCCCCTGACTAAGAAGCCATTTTCGTAAGTCAAAGCCAAAGCTGCACCATCAATTTTTAACTCAGATACATATTCTACTTCTCCGGTATTATACTGAGTAGGTGAGTATCGCCGCCACCGCTGATCCCAACTTTGCAATTCTTCAATATTGAAAGCATTTTCCAGGCTATATAGGGGAATGTTGTGACGAACTGAAGTAAAATGGGTGGCAGGGCGATCGCCAACACGCTGAGTTGGACTATCAGGAGTAATTAATTCGGGATTTTGTGTTTCTAATTCTTGCAACTCTCGATACAGCCGATCATAAACCGTATCTTCCATAACTGGCGCATCTAAAACATAATAGGCATAACTAGCTTGTTGCAATAAGCGGCGTAACTCTTCTATACGTTTTACTTCCGGCTGATTTGACATCATCAGTTTCATAACAAAAAATAATAACGGTGGGAATTTAATTATAGGAATCCGGTTTGATTCTGTGAATTTACTTGTGTGGTCAGGGAACAGGGAACAAGGAACAGGGAACAGCAAACAGTCAACAGTCAACAGTCAACAGTCAACAGCGAACAGTCAACAGTCAACAGCAAACAGCGAACAGTCAACAGTCAACAGTCATCATGACTCAAACATTCATAAACAAACCCCCCATTATTATCGCTCATCGCGGTGCAAGTGGCTACCGTCCCGAACATACTTTAGCTAGTTATGAATTAGCAATTGATTTAGGTGCTGATTATATTGAACCCGATTTAGTTATTACTAAAGATGGTGTTTTAATTGCCCGTCATGAAAATGAAATCTCTGAAACTACAGATATTGCTAATCATCCCGAATTTGCTCATTTAAAAACCACGAAAATTATTGATAGTGAAATTAAAACAGGTTGGTTTACAGAAGACTTGACCATAGCAGAAATCAAAACCTTAACAGCTAAAGAACGTATTCCCCAATTACGCCCTCAAAATCTAGTTTATGAGGGAATATTTCCTATTCCCACTTTTACAGAAATCATTGATTTAGCCCAGCATAAAAGTCAAGCAATTGGCCGTAATATCGGCATTTATCCTGAAACGAAACATCCCAGTTATTTTCAATCAATTGGTTTACCATTAGAAGACACTTTATTATTAAGCTTACAAACAGTTAATTTACCCATATTTATTCAATCCTTTGAAGTTAGTAACCTCAAAGAATTGTCTCGAAAAACAGATTTACCATTAGTCCAACTCATTAATGATACTAGTCAACCTTACGATTTTGTGATTAATAATAATCCCCGAAATTATGCAGATTTATTAAATCAAAAAGGGTTGAAAGAAATTGCCGAATATGCCCAAGCAATAGGTGTAAATAAAAACTTATTAATTCCCAGAGATAATCATGGTCAATTACTATCACCAACATCTTTAATTATAGATGCTCATGCAGCTAATTTACAAGTTCACGCTTGGACTTTTAGAAATGAGGATTTTTTCTTACCCTTAGACTGTCAGGGAAATCCTGAACAGGAATATCAATCATTTTTTAAATTGGGTGTAGATGGTGTATTTAGTGATTATCCAGATAAAGCCTTAAAAGTCAAACTCTATGAATAATCTAATAATATAAGTAGGTTGGCGTTGAAAATTGTCGTTATGGCAAGGCAAAAGGCAAGAGGCAATAGGCAAGAGTGAAGAGGGTTTGGGCGATTTTACGTTTCTTTACACAGTTTGGTTTTATTGTGTTCACCTACTTAATCTAATAATATAAGTAGGTTGGCGTTGAAAATTGTCGTTATGGCAAGGCAAAAGGCAAGAGGCAATAGGCAAGAGTGAAGAGGGTTTGGGCGATTTTACGTTTCTTTACACAGTTTGGTTTTATTGTGTTCACCTACTTAATCTAATAATATAAGTAGGTTGGCGTTGAAAATTGTCGTTATGGCAAGGCAAAAGGCAAGAGGCAATAGGCAAGAGTGAAGAGGGTTTGGGCGATTTTACGTTTCTTTACACAGTTTGGTTTTATTGTGTTCACCTACTTACTCTTAGTTTTATCCTAGATGCTATTTATCAGATATATTATTCATAATGGCTGTATGATTAGCTTAAATTATAGAAAATCAATAATACTTTTGATATTTATAACTTTTAGCAATTTGCCTTTATATTTCCTTAATAATTAGTTGAGAATCTTTTCTATTTATCAACGAGGTTGCTATACTTTCAGCGATTTGCTATAATTTCAGAGAATTTCATAATTGGGTTACTATTGTCAATTTTAGATTTTTCAGAAGATGTTAGTCTCAAACCCTTGATTGACAGTAGGTTCAGAAATCATTTTCCCAGGCTAATACAAAACTTTACAAAATTAATAGCTATTCCTTAAGAGACTTCCAAGAAATAAATTATCCCAAGAAACGAACCACAGAGGCACAGAGTACACAGAGAGAGAATTTTTGCATCAGTTTTGGGACATTTTTTTATTTGGAAGTCTCTAAACAATTTTAGCCATGAATTTGCTCAGAAATAATCTAATTTGAGCGATCGCAAAAATTTCCTATTGACAAATTGACGAAAAAGTGATATTCAACAGCTATTCCTTCAACAATTGTAGCCATGAATTTGCTCAGAAATAATCTAATTTGAGCGATCGCAAAAATTTCCTATTGACAAATTGACGAAAAAGTGATATTAAACAGCTATTCCTTCAACAATTGTAGCCATGAATTTGCTCAGAAATGATCTAATTTGAGCGATCGCAAAAATTTCCTATTGACAAATTGACAAAAAAGTGATATTCAACCTGGCAATGTTATTAATGATAAGAAAATAGGCTAAAAACCCTTGAGGGCAAGTTTTGGAGGGTTTCCTCACATCAACTCTTAATTAATGTTTGGAAACCTGGATCATTTTTAATCTCATCAAAGTCAATATCATTTACAGCATCTTCTCGATAACTGGGATTAAATTCAATAGCTTTTTGCAGATTTTCTAAAGCTAATTCAATTTTTCTTTGTAGTGCATAACAGGCAGCTTTGTTGTAATAAGCACTAGAATAATCAGGTTTGATTTCTAGTGCTTTATCAAAACTGATAATTGCTTGATCATCTTCTCCCAACATTACCAATGTGTAACCCCGTTTATCCCAAATTTTGGGAGAGTTGGGTTGAAATTCTAAAGCTTTATCAAAAGAAGCAACTGCATCTTCACAACGTTCTAATTCTAGCAAAGATAAACCACGATTTACCCAAGCAACCCCATCATCAGGTTTGATTTTAGTAGCTTTATCAAAACAGTTAAATGCCTCTTGATGTTTTCCTAAATTTCCACAAGCCACACCAATATCACACCAAGCTTGATGATATTCAGGATTAATTTTGATAGCTTGATTATAGGAGGCTATAGCATCTTTGTAGCGTTTTAATCTATTGAGAATTATCCCCCGTTTTAACCAATTTTCTGGATTTTCTGGTTGAATTTTAATGAGTTGTTCATAAATAGCTAAAGCATCTTCATGGCGTTTTTCTAAAAATAGCACTTCTGCCTGTTTGATATAATCATCAATAGAAATTTCTGGTTGTAATGATTCTGATTTTTGTTCTATTGCTGGTAATATTGTAGGTGTAATTTCTGCTAATTCTTTGAGAATTATCTCTTTACGTTGTTGAGCATCAATTTCTAAGTTTTGCAGATTTTCTAGAACAGTAACTTGCTGTTTTTGCACATCATTTTGTAAATCTGAAAACTGAGATGTAAATTCTCCTCCAGATTTTTCCAGATTCTCAATTAGTTGCTGTTGTCGTTGAATAGCTGTATGTTGTAATTCTCTTAGTTGGTGAGAAAATTCAATTTCTAAGTTTTGCAGATTTTCTAGAACAGTAACTTGCTGTTTTTGCACATCATTTTGTAAATCTGAAAACTGAGATGTAAATTCTCCTCCAGATTTTTCTAGATTCTCAATTATTTGCTGTTGTCGTTGAATAGCTGTATTTTGTAATTCTCTTAGTTGGTGAGAAAATTCAATTTCTAAGTTTTGCAGATTTTCTAGAACAGTAACTTGCTGTTTTTGCACATCATTTTGTAAATCTGAAAACTGAGATGTAAATTCTCCTCCAGATTTTTCTAGATTCTCAATTATTTGCTGTTGTCGTTGAATAGCTGTATTTTGTAATTCTCTTAGTTGGTGAGAAAATTCGCTTTGTAATACAGCTAAATCTTCAAGCAATTGATATTTTTGAACTTGGATATCAGTTTTTAATTCAGTAATGTCTGATTTAAATATATTATTAAGGGTTTCGATATTACCTAGAACTATATCTTTTTGAGTTTTAACATCTAATTCAAATTGAGATAATTCATTATTAAATTCTGATTGTAGTTTTGCTAAGTTCTCAACAATATGGAATTTCTCTTGTTGAGTTTCTGACTCTAACCCTTGAAATTGAGATATTAAACCAGCGCGAGATTTTTCAATATCACTAATAGCAATATCTTTTTGATTTTCCACTTCTGATTTGAGTTGGGTAAATTGAGAAAATAACTCAAATTCTAACTTTTTGATATTGTCAATTGTAATTTTTTGCTGTTGAGCAGATAAAGTTAGTTGTTCTAGTTGAGTATTTAATCTAAACTCTAAATTACTGATATTCTCTTGAGCAGATTTAACTTCAATTTCCAAAGCTGTTAAAAACTCTTGTTTTGACTTGGGTAAATCAGATAAAAGAATAGATAAATTTTCTTCTTCACCTTGAATTTTTTGTTTAAGAGCATTAACTTCCTGTGCTAATTCTTGAGTAGTGTTTTTAGATTTTTGAATCAGTTGTTTTGCTTCTGCTTGAACTGTAGTTAATTGAGTTTGCAAATTTTCAATTCCTTGAATCTGCTGCATTGCTCTTTCTCCAATTTCCCGAATTACGGCTCGACGAAAAAACCATAATATGGCAATTAAAGCCACAGGAAATAAACTTAAAATAGTCAACCAGATATTGAGTAAGGTATTCGTGCGAGTAAAAGCTCGTTCAAAATCAGATTGCACTTGTTTTTGAGTGCGGGTTTCTTGTCGCAGTCGTGCTAATTCTTCCCGTTCCTGATTTGATAGTACCTGAGCCGTAGCAGATGGTACAAGATACCCACTGATAAAAGCCGTTGATAGCAGCAAGGGTGACAAGAAAATGGCGCTTTTTAAAGCTAGATTTGAGTATAAGGGGTTTTTGTTCTTCATCACTATTTTCCCTATCCGGTGGTTAGTATTGACAGCGGTGTGCTTATATGCCATCTATGATAGATGATTGTTGTAGGGTGACTGGATTTCTATGGGGTTTTTTGATATTAACAGATTTGGGTGGAGGATGGAATTATGGATAAATACCATTTAGCCATCAACCATTTTAATTTCATTGTAAAGATAGTGCATTAGCTAGAGTATAACGCACTCTAAAACTATTGATAAACTACATCATTAGACAGGAACAATTACTCTGAAAGTCAAGTTTATTCTAGGTTCAACTTTCTTCGATGTCTTAGGAATTTGATGCTGCCAAAAATGCTGCGTTTCACCAGCCATTAACAAAAAACTACCATGTGTTAACTCAACTTCTGCTTTCAAATCTTTGTTGTTCTTATGCCTAAACATAAACCTTCTCGTACCACCAAAATTAACAGAAGCAATCACAGGATTTTTACCTAGCTCTTTTTCCGCATCTGTATGCCAAGACATTCCATCATTTCCATCACGATAAAGATTGAGCAAAACGCTATTGAATTGAGATTCTACAATTCTCTCAATTTGCTCTTTTATTAGTAGCAAAGTTGGTGTCCAAGGTTCAGGATCGAAATGAATACCTGAAAATTTATATGAATTACCTTTATTTCCATACCAAGCTGTCTTTCTTGGTACATCTACTACCTTACCATAGATATTCATTCTATCTTGTCGCCATTTAATATCACTATGCAGAACTTGAAAAAAGTCATCGCTCTCTTGCTTTGTGAAGAAATTAGGGTAAAAAGTAACTTCCCCATCTGGTAAAGATAGTATTTGTTTCCTTGTGTTATTAGTCGCTGTATGACCAATAGCATCAAACCCAGAAAATAAGTCTCCTTGAACAAAATTTGTAGTTTGTTTACTGCTCATACAAGTTTATTTTTCAAAGTTATGGTAGAGTTTGGAATATTCATGAAATGTTACTAAAGGCACTTATACGACTTATTCAACTGATCATGAACAAGTCTAAGTGTTGGAAAAATGAGTGCTAATAAATATGCTGCCGATAAGTAGGTGGGCGTTAAAAATTGTCGTTGGGGCAAGGGAACAGGGAACTCTTAACTGGGAACAGAGTTTTGAGTGATTTTACTTTTCTTCACATACCTTTAAATTTTTCTGTTCACCTACTTAGGTGTAATTAAAAGATTAGACATCTCCAGAAAAGAATGTAGAGCCGAGAATCCCTACCCATGGAACCTCTCTATACTAAACACGGGTGAGATTTAAACTTTTGCCAAATGACAAAGAACCCAGATGTGTAGTAGGGGTCAACCAAAAGCTGATATGTGTCAACTTAAGCTCAAATCCCTACCACATCTCGTTCCTAGTCTCTGACTAGGAATGCAGTTGATGAGGCTCTGCCTCTAATATCATTGAAGGCAGAGCCTTCTAGAATTCATTCCCAGTCAGAGACTGGGAATGAGACGACTTGAGGTTTTTCGTAATTTTGTAAAAGTCCATGTCTGAACCGTGTTTAGTATACAAGGGTTCTAGGGTACGCATATTTAATTTCTGGAGATACCCATTGATTATACTGTAACTTACAAGGAACAAGTTGCAAAGAACCTTTCCCCGGCGCTACCGTCTACAATTTGACGTAGTAGTGTATAGAGTGCAAAAACCATGAGACGTAGATACAAAAAAGGCTTGCAATCATTCATCAGCTTTAGCCTATTTACCACCTTAATCACGCTATATCCCGTGACCGCTACCCCTCTACGTACCCCGGATAAGACCGTCAACTGTGAGCTTCTCATTGTGGGTGGTGGACTCTCTGGAGTTGCTACAGCTTACGAAGGGTTACTCGCAGGACGCACAGTTTGTTTAACAGAAATAACTGACTGGTTGGGGGGACAAATCTCCTCCCAAGGGACATCTGCATTAGACGAAAGACCAACTCAACGAGCTAAACAATTCTATTCTCGCGGTTATTCCGAATTAAGAAACCGCATTGAACGGAAATATGGCAAACTTAACCCTGGTGATTGTTGGGTAAGTGACTCCTGTTTTCTGCCTCGTGATGCTCACAAGATCATGACACAAATGCTCAAAGATGCGGAAAGAAAAGGTAGAGGAAAATTACAATGGTTTCCCAATACAGTAATTAAAGATTTAGGAATTAGCAAAGATGGCAAAATCATCAATAATTCCATAGCAATTCAACATCAACCAGCAAAAAATCAACTCCCTTTAAATACTTATCCTTTATCTCAAACTATTGAAGATGCTTATAGTTATCAAAACTCATCACAATTGAGTAAAACTATTATTCGTTTTCTGCCTAAAACATCTCAAAATAATCCTGGAAAATGGTACGTTGTAGATACAAGTGAAACTGGAGAAATTATTGCTTTAGCAGATGTCCCTTATCGTCTAGGAATTGATGCCCGTTCCTATCTTGAACCTTCATCTTCTAGCACGATAAATTATCCTTATTGTCCTCAAGGTTTCACTTATACCTTTGCAATGGAGGCTACAAAAGATCACCAGACCCAAATAATGCCGCCATTCTATTTACAATATTCACCATATTTTAGTTATGAATTAAAACGATTAGCAAACTTTGATTTAGTATTTACCTATCGCCGAATTTGGAGTCCGCAAAAAGGCCAAGTAACTACATTCAATGGTGTGAAATTTACTTCATCAACACCGGGGGATATTTCTATGCAAAACTGGACTTGGGGAAATGATTACCGTCCAGGAACAGCGGCGGATAATCTTATTTATTCTCGGCAACAATTAGAAAATTCTGGACAGTTAAAATCTGGAGGTTGGCAAGGTGGACTACGCACAGAAACTTTGCGTAAAGCTGAAGAAAAAGCATTTTCCTATTTTTATTGGTTGTATGGGGGAACTACAGATTCTCAGTTGGGTAATGGTGTGAAAAAACCGCAAACAAATATCCGTTTCTTAACAGGTTTAGATTCGCCTATGGGGACGGTTCATGGTTTATCTAAATACCCTTATATGCGGGAAGGAAGACGGATTATTGGTCGTCCAAGTTGGGGACAACCGGAAGGTTTTGGTATTTGGGAAGTTGATATTTCTCGGCGTAATTATAATGATGAATATTATCGGAAAACTTTGCCAGCAAATATGTATGGCAATCTAAAAGCAACTGTGGCTGGTTTGGAGGCGACATCTGTAATTAGTGGGGAAATTCCTCCAGAAAAAGTTATTCGCCGGAGTCGTTCGACAATTTACCCTGATGCTGTGGGTATTGGTCATTATGCCATAGATTTTCATCCTTGTATGGCAAAAAGTCCGGTGGAAGCACCTGGTAATCAGGAACGTGCTGGAGAAAGGCGGGGTGCAGGACTTGCTTATCCTTTTCAAATTGCTTTGCGGGCAATGATTCCCCAAAAAATTGATAATTTATTGGTAGGGGGAAAAAGTATTGCTACTAGTCATATTGCGGCGGCGGCTTATCGGGTTCATTCTTTTGAATGGTCTTCTGGTGCGGCTGCGGGAACTGTGGCGAGTTTTGCACTAAAAGAAGGAATCGCACCATATCAATTGGTTGATGATTTACCTCAACAAGAACCACAATTACAAATTTTAAGAAAGTTGTTGGAGGCGAATGGGAATCCTACGGCTTTTCCTGATACTTCTATTTTTAATGAAAGTTGGGATGATTGGCGGTAGTAAATTGGGCGCAGGCCCTGCGCCCCTACTTTCTCACTCAGCCAGCAATGGATTAAACTGGTTATTTGTAATGTCAGTTTTTACAATGTCGTTTTTGGCTGATTTTTCTATGGTGACAAGAATTGCAGATGTGTACAGTATGGCTTCAGCACCAACTGTGACACCTGACCGGGTTAATCAAGTGACTCGGAAAACCTATCCTAATTATAAGGTGATTGTGTTGAATGATGATTTCAATACTTTCCAGCACGTGGCTGAGTGTTTGATGAAGTATATTCCGGGGATGTCGGGCGATCGCGCTTGGGATCTCACTAATCAGGTACACTATGAAGGACAAGCGATTGTTTGGACCGGTCCCCAAGAACCAGCAGAATTATACCACCAACAACTTCGTCGGGCTGGGTTGACAATGGCTCCCCTGGAAGCAGCCTAATTATGTCAAAACCTACTGATGGTAGACTTGTTTGGAATCACTCTACCCATATTCCTGGTCTAATTCCCATTTTAGAACGTTTGTGTCAACAGCATGGTATTGGAACTGTGACACCCGCGGTGATTGGTAGAGCTAAGGGTCATGCACCAAAAATGCAGTTGCGGGTGTCTGTACCGATTCGTGGTGGCTATAAAATCATTGCTCGTCAAGGTAAGACGGTGCAGGAGGTGTTTATCCTCACAACTTTACTACAGGATGAACTCGAAGGTGCGATCGCTATTGCTATGAGAATTGCCTAAATTATGAATTTACAAATAGCAAGGTTGGAGCTAAGTTCAGTTCTAACCTTGACTTTTGATTATTCTTCAATTTTATGAACTGCAAACTTATGTAACGGTAAACTCAAAATACAAGAAAATGTTAAGAAATATGACAAAGCAGAAATGTTGAATAGCGTAATAAAACTTTACATATTGAAATAAACTTAGCCTATAAGTGCTATTTTTCATCTTATCCAAATAAGTTTTCTAAACCAATGAACATAACTTATTTCCTGACACATATAGGACTGAAGATAACGGAGTTTATCTAATAAAGTTTTGCCAAATTCTTGCGGTATTTCTATTAGTTGCAATATCAAATAAGCGATTAAACAGCACATTATCTGAATTCTAATTCCATTCTCATTCTTTGTCATAAGTCTGTCTAACTTGAGGTGCATTTTTAAGAATTTCCATAACAATTCAATTTGCCATCTTTGTATGTAAATTTCCATAATCTCTTGATTACTAACTTGCTCTTCTCCTTCATTTAATAAGTTTGTTGCTAAACGAAATTCACTCTTAGTTTCTATATCACAAAATGCTACTACTCTAATTTCCACTTCTCTTTCATCTTTGCCAACTTTACAATTACCATTTTCTAGCATTTCTAAAGTGACATTATTTTTAATTCTTAAGACAAAAGCTTTATTTTTTTGTTGTTTTAATTCAGATATTCTTTCGGAGGATGCAAATCCTCTATCCATTATCCCTACTCCTTTTGACGGAATTGCTTCTACTGTTTCTTGTCCATATTTATGGTCATGTCCTTGCCCAAAATGAATCACCATTCCACCAACTTCTGATGTCAAACTATCTAACCCACAAAATAGTTTTACTTGATGATATCCTTGACTCCATAATAATTTACTTGTTAATGTAATAATTGTTGAATCTATAGGAAATAATGCTTGGGTTTCTTCCTTTCCTTTTTTCTTTCTCAGTTGATTGTTTAATTCAGTTATTATCTCCAAAAATACTTGAGTATCTCTCTTTTTACTTGCCTTGGAAAAATTTGATATTTTTAAATCTATCCCTTGATTATTTAGTCTTTGAAATAAATCTCTCATACTCACTATACTTTTATCCATGACATACTGTAACCACACTGATACAAATGAAAATGTGTCCAGAACTGGATAATCTTTTTTGGGCAATGGTTTCAATATTGTTTTGACCACTTCTGGAAAATTCTTTAAGCGCATAATTTGATAATTCTTTATCTAGATTTTTTTAGATTGTATCAAATTATGGTACTTTTTTTTAATCTTTTCCTAACATTCAACACTTCTGATGACAAAGCTGTAGTAATTCTTAAAGTCATCATTACAGCGTCCCAGTCAAATAAAAATACTTTTTCTATCCCAAAAGCAACGCAATAAACTAACCAGTAAGCAAAGCTCATTCTTAAGAGACTTTCTTCTGTTTCTTGAAAATCATCTATGGCTTGATTATCATCCTTTAATAACCATAGACCGACAATACAAGCGATTGAGGAAATAGCCACCACAAATTCATGGCAACATAAATTCACTGTAGGCATTGATTTTTGTCTCCATTTCCAATGTTTTTATATTCCTATGGAAATTTAGTTTAAAGGAATATGCTGGAGAGTTGTACAAAATAGTTACAAACTGCAATCCCTCAACAAGTTTCTTCACAAATCCCAATACCTGAAAAGTCATGATTGCTGTATCAAATGTTTTACCCCTCCCTAACCCTCCCCTTATAAAGGGGAGGGAACTAAGTAGGTTGGCGTTGAAAATTATCGTTATAGCAAGGCAAGAGTAAAGAAGTTTTCAGCGATTTTACGTTTCTTTACACAGTTTGATTTTATTGTGTTCACTTACTTACGTTGTTATTGCGGCATTTTCTGACAAAAATCTCATCATATTGATGTCAGTCATCTAACTTAGGGTTAATTTAAAATATCTAACTTAGGATTAATTAAATTACTTTGACTAAAGCATAAGCTGGTTATAGCAGGTTAATTCCAACTATGTTATTTTGGAGATATTAAGATAATGTTGCAAGAAAATTTTACGACTTCTCAGAAGGGAATAGATGCTTCTTTAATTGGTTTTGATGAAAGTTGTTTATCGGAATTAAGTTCGGAACAAGCCTCTAATATTGTTGGAGGATTTACACTTAAAAATAATACAGAAGCACCAAGGATTTTCTATAATTTTGGGGAGAAGTCACCCCTCAAACAACAAACTTTACAACCAGGAGAGAGCGGTACTTATCCCGGAGAGTTTATTTTGTATAATTCTTCGGCATCAAAACCCGGAATTAGTCCAGCAGTATTCAAAGCAGACCCTTCCGGTTCATTTAGTCTAAATCAATCAGGAACTAAGATAATTCCTACTGATCTTAGTTCTTCTAATGGAAGTACAGATTGCTAAAAAAGCCTGTAAATAAATTTTGAATAAACAGCCTCTAGAACTTAATCTGGAGGTTTTATTTATAAGTAGTTTGGTCATTGGTCATTGGTTATTGGTCATTGGTCATTGGTCATTGGTCATTGGTTATTGGTCATTGGTCATTGGTGAAAACGATTCTTCTTTCTTCTTTCTTCTTTCTTCCTTCCTCCTGACTCCTGACTCCTGACTCCTGCTAAACTACTTCACAAGAATGAACTAAAGGTAATAATGGACCTATTTGTTCTTGTCCATTTATAGCTAAATCACTATGACATAAATACAATTTATCAGACACCCGCGCCAGTAAATCGGTGACAATTTTTTGTAATCTTTGTGCTTCGGCTAGTTGTTCATCTGCGGCTGTCCAAGGTTGTCCTAACCTATCTCGTAAAAATAAAGTAGCACCAAATAAAGTAGCTGCACCACCTTTTGCCCACAGTGGTGAACCAATATCTAACCAAAAATGCCAACGGTGATGTTTACGACTTGCACGATACTGAAAGATGGTTGCTAAAGTTACGGCTTTTCTACTGCTACCGATAGGACGGATAGGATAGGGATTTGCAGTAATTGTTCCTCGTCGCAGCAGTTGAATAAATATCGCTATCGCCACGCTATCGCTATCACTAATGGTAATACTAAGGGTTTCTGGTGTATGCAGTGAAAGTAATAGAGTATCATTTTGTTTTAAGCGGGCATCTACTTCCCAATAATGTTGAGCGGTTTCTATTAATTCTCTTAATGCTGCTAATTCTTGATATGAAGGGTTTTTATCCTTACACACAAACTCTTGAATGGCTTTGTAGAGGAGAAAAATGGGGGTGAGGAGAAGTCCCTGGTGATATTCCTCTCTCTGTTTGCCAATCCATTGTAATATATCTTCATACGCCTGAGTGGCAATATAGCCAATTCTATCCCAGCGTTCAAAGGTTTTCACTGGTAATAAATTGGGTGTGTCGGGGTGGGGAACGAAACAAGCATCAGCGATTAACCCAGCCCGCACCGGATCTATTTGAGAATGATGGAATTCTTTTTCCTGCCCATTTTGGGTTTGATATTGACTCAAAACCACCAACATTTCCGCCACTGCATCCCTATCTACTAACCGCCCCAAACCGGGGTAAACTAGAGCCATGAGGGTAAGTAATGCTCTCACCACTGAAGAACTGATTAAGGGGCGTTGTTCGTTGAGAGATTCTACCTCGATATTTTGTTTAGTTAATATTTCTACTAGAGTATAACGAGCGATCGCATCTAAACCCGGTGCAATAATTACTACTTCATCCGCCGCTACTTCCCCTGACTGCACTCCATCAATAATGATCTCGGCTGTTTGGCGTAATAATTGGGCGCGGGAATTAGTTTGAATAGGCTTGACACAACTGGGTAAACTCAACATCGTCATTGGCTGTGTTACCAATTCTACCATTTGCTCAGTCAAAGAATATCCCAAACTATTTACAGGTGGTGAAGTTAAAGTTTCTACTTGACAACGCCCAGATAATTGGTATAAATACTCAGGATCTGCACCTAAACCCCAGCGGACAGCCCCATGAGGATTATAGCTAAAAGCCCCCACAGCACCAGCATCTAACAAAAATGCAAATAAGTTAGCAGCGATCGCCGGATAATCATCCACATCATCTGCTATGATCCCTTGATAACGGTGTTTTAAATGCTGTTGATAGCTACCATCAGGTAATAATTTTTGGTGATACAATTCGGTAATTAGTGCATAAGTCAATAAACCTGTTTCTAAACACCAATTTCGCCAATTTAGTAGTAAAAAACCCAAAAAATCCGGCTCTAAATTGATAGAATTATCCTCTAAACCACTTTGTAATATCTGGGGAATATCTTCACAGGATACACCGCTATAAGCTGCCAATTGCCATAAATCTAGAATCCTTCTGACCAAACGATTCTCATTCATCCCTACACGCCGCAAAACTTCTGAATTTAACTGAGAACTCCAGAGTTTCGTCGCCAACTCTTGTTCCGTTTCGGGACGTAATCTAACCGGAAATTGTGCTTTGATTGACAATGAATCAATTAGCAACGGCCAAAACAAAATTACCTCATCTTGGAAAAAACCTAAAGCCGTTTTGACACGAATAGGATATTTTCCCAGTGTTAAAGTAGTAACTCTATCAGCTAATTCCCTGCGATTATCATCATTAGCAGCTAACAATAAAATACCTGGTTCTTTTTGGTGTAAATTTAAATTTTGATCTATAGATTGGGTTTGAGAATTGTTAAGATTTTTATTATAAAATGAACCGGAAACTTGATTATTAACTTGCAACCAAGCATCAAAATAGCTGACCAAGCGAGTAGTTTTACCACTACGACTAGTACCAAAAATCCAAAGAGAATCAGAAATCATGGTTTTTGCGTTAACTTAAGTTTAAGAATTTAGTAGATAATCCCAAATAATCGTCTCGATGAAAAGTACCGTGTCTAGCCAAAAAATATACCCCTTTTTATTGTCTGCTTACAGATGGTATCTACTGACACCAGAACGTTCTTTAAGTACAGCTTATCAAGCAGCTATAAAAATTAAGGAAATTGAAGATCAACACTTTAATGGTAACAAAATAGACTTCGAGTTTACCATACACAGTGCCAGTGTCATGGATTATTTTCAAGGAGATTTGCAAAAGTTATTAAAAACTGTGCAAATGCGGCTGACAGAATTTAAAGCTAGTCGGTGGTTTGCGAATGAATCTAAACAAAAAGCTGCCCTAAAATTGGGTATAGAATATTCTAGCCCCGCATTAATTTTAGAGAAACTAGAATTCATTGATCAAGTTACCTCCAAATATACTAATAATGATATAGATACAAATTATAACAACTCCAACTCTTCACCTGTTGTACCAGCCACAGATTTAGTTAATTCCCAACAATTTATTCCTAAAACATCAAATCAAGCCAACAAAAATACACCGAAAGGAAAAACTAATACAACAGGTATTTTACCACGGTCAATTTTAAGCACAATCACTCGCCTACAGGTAGAATTAGATCCAGAATCTGAACAAAATGTAGTTCAAAATTTTCGGAAAGCTCAACAAAGAAGTATTATCTCAATTCGGTTTATACTTTTACTAATTATCGTTCCTCTTCTAACTCATCAATTATCCAAGGCTTTAATTGTTGGTCCATTGGTAGAACATTTTCGCCATGATAAAACAGTAGAAGTTTTCCTAAATGGAGAAATGGAAGAAGAAGGATTATTAGCATTACAAAGGTTTGAAGAAAGAATCAAATTTGAAGCCTTAATTAGTAATGCACCTGCGCTTGGGGCTGAAGAATTAGAACTCAAAATAAAGAAGAAAGCAGAGGAAGTCAAAGAGGAATTTCGTAAAGAAAGTGATAATGCTATTAAAAATGTATTTGCTGATATTTTCGCAGTAATTACCTTCACCATCTTATTACTTGTTAGTAAGCGTTCTATCGCAGTCCTCAAAGAATTTTTTGATAACGTAGTTTATGGTTTAAGTGATAGTGCTAAAGCATTTATTATCATTTTATTTACCGATGTTTTTGTCGGTTTCCACTCTCCTCACGGTTGGGAAGTTCTCTTAGAAGGAATATCACGACATTGGGGATTACCAGCCAATCGTGATTTTATTTTCTTATTTATTGCCACATTTCCCGTAATTTTAGATACGATCTTCAAATATTGGATTTTCCGTTACTTAAATCGGATTTCACCTTCTGCCGTTGCTACCTACCATAACATGAATGAATAGCCAGCATTTTGCCAACATTACTATAGGAATCCGGTTTGATTCCTGAATTTTCCGTTGAGTTAGGGAACAGGGAACAGGGAACAGGGAACAGGGAAGAAGGATTTCAGTATGTACCGAGTTCTGTTCAAAAATCAAATAGGAGTCCTATATTAGCTTACCAATATTTATGGCTAGTTCCGTAATTTCCAACTCTTACTCTCTGTGCCTCTGCGCCTCTGCGTGCAGTAAAATCATTCTTTTAATCAGCATTAAGATGAAGCTGCGTAGAATAATATTTTCAGGGTAAGTAGGTGAACACAATAAAACCAAACTGTGTAAAGAAAAGTAAAATCGCCCAAACCCTCTTCACTCTTGCCTCTTGCCTTTTGCCTTGCCATAACGACAATTTTCAACGCCAACCTACTTAATTGACCGCAGATAAACAGATTGTTGATATCTGACGCACCTTACCAATGTGCCAGTTGCGTAAATTGTCAAATTAGTTAATTTT